>CACYCV010000287.1 GCA_902772955.1 uncultured Ruminococcus sp. | reverse complement strand
GCTTCCGCCCCACACGGCGCTTACGCGTCGCTTTGGGGCGGTTGCATTCTGACCGGGCATTTTCCCCAGAATTATTTTACACTAACGCGTGACCGCCACGGAAATCAACTTTCTTCTCCGGAATATTGGGACTCTGTCCCAAACCTGCCGGGGGAACCCCTTTCCAAATAAATTTGTGTTTTTTCTATTAAAGATCAACAGAAAAAAAGGGGATATTTTGAAAAATTGATTTCCCTGGCGTAGCGGAGCGCTCTGGAGTGGCTGCATTATGACCGGAAGGACGCTTCGCAAGCCTCCCCTGACAAGGGGAGGTGGTACGGCGTAAGCCATGACGGAGGGGTTTATAAGGCAACGCTCTTCACAAAACAATAAAGCCGGATGTGAAACGAATTTGTCAGATTGCCCGCGGGGGCACCCCCGCCCGGAAAGCCCCCTGCGTAAGCGGGATGTGTTTGCTTCGCTAACATTCCACACTTTGTATGACGGAATAATCAAATAATCGCAGCCCTCCGGGGTTATTCCTCATTTTTTTGGCTTTGACGCACCTGAATCATTTTGAGGATGGTCTTTCGTTTGACGGTTTTGCCGTTGAGGAAGACATATTCCTCCGGATCGCCCTTTGCCAGAGGCTCCAGGTCTTCGATGGTCATGGCATCCTCCTTTTCCTGAACAAGCTGTGCCTGTTTTTGCTGCTGCATTTCCTTGGAGTAAGGCATAATAATATGTTTTTCGATGGTCTGATAGGAATTATAGGTGATGGTGTACATCACAATCACGGGAAGAACGGTTGCCGTCAAAACTCCGGCGATAATCAACACCGGCAGCATCTGATTGACAAGCGCCAGTATCGTATAGAGGATAAAGCCGATAAACAGCAATGCAAAGCAGGTTCTCAGATGATTGAGGAATCCCCTGACAATAAGAATAAAGGAATTTTTGAGAACATCCGAAAAACGAAGCTCCACCGACACCGCCATCACAACGGCGGAAAAGTCTACAAACAAAAACAGTATCGCCGTGATGATCGTGGTGACAAAATAGACCGTTACACTGGTGCTCCCTGCCTGCTTATTCAGATTGGTCATAACGAACACTCCCGAGGTGAGAGCATATAAAAGCAGGGAGTTCACCAGGAAAAACAGCCAGTTGCTGCGGATGCCGACAAAGAAATCCCGGATCGGCGAAACCTTCCCGGTGGCCGTCAGCTTACGGCATACATTGGTCAGTCCGGCAAAAGCGGGAGACATTACCGGAATTGCCAGAAACAGCACAAACCAGCTGATCTCTCCTGACATCCGGTAGAATAGTACCATGGCCCCGATAAACAGTGCCAGCGGGATACAGAACAGTGCATTCACCAGCAGCATGGAGGGAAAATTAGAAAAATAATTGGTAAAGAAATCCGAAAGACCGTATTTCCTGCTTTTTGATTCCGACATCTTGTCACATCCTTGATTGATTCTTTTTGTGCAGCCTCAGGAAAAGCGGAATATCCACGAAAAGCATAAAGCGCACAACATATCCAACAGGCTTGCCGCCATTGTCAGCAGCAAACACCATAGCATTTTCAATAAATAAGACCGGAGCTGTCGCCGGGGATCGTCTCTGATCGCTTCCCTGCGATAGCCCTGCAGCATCTGCAGCGCGTGACGGAAGGCAAACAAAGCCGCCGCTGCCAGCACCACAGAAGCCAGAAACATTCCCGGAAGAATCACCAGCAGATTGTAGCCGATACCCTTCCAGCCATAGGCGCCGTAAAGATAGCCCACCGACAGGCCATAGCCATAGCCCTTGCAGCAAGGAACCAACATAGCCGGCAAACCGCCCCACAGAGACAGTCCCAGTAAAAAGACCATTCCCAGCAAAATCGCCGAGGAAGCAAAGGAAGCAGCAAATGCCGACAGCATTCCCTGGGAACAGCGCAATTCAAAATTGGTGCGGAACAGCAGATCCATGCGCCGCAAAAAATCCTCCCCTGCCCCTCTTCCGCTCAGAGCGCCCACCAGAACCCCTCCGAAGAACAACAGGCAGATGCAAAAGAACCATCCGTTTTTTCTCAGCTCCAGCCGTCCCCGCTTCAGACAGCGGCTGACAGAACCGGCAGTAAGCCTTTGTGGAACGCCATTCATACCATTTCCTCCCTCTGTGTCAGAAAGTGGTTCTTTTCCATGGTATGAAGTCCCGGTCCGGTTTATTCTGTTTCTCCTGCATAAAAGCGTTCCGCAAAACGAACGCTGTCCATGGCATCGGCACCGTAGAAATCAGCCCCGATCATATCCGCATATTCCTGATTGAGCACAGCTCCGCCCACCATGGTGGTAATCGTCGGGTCCGTTTTTTTCAGCAGAGCAATGGTTTCTGCCATTGCCGGAACCGTTGTGGTCATCAGGGCACTGAGTCCCACCAGACGGCATTGATGCTCCAGGGCACTGGCCACAATTGTTTCGGGAGGAACATCCCGTCCCAGATCATAGACCGTGAAGCCGTAGCTCTCCATCAGCACCTTGACTATATTCTTGCCAATGTCATGAATATCTCCCTTCACCGTTGCCAGGACAATGGCCTTTGCCGTATCGGTTTTATCGGCAGGAATTTGCTTCTTGACCTCCTCAAAGGCCGCCGAAGCCGCTTCCGCACTCATGAGCAGTTGGGGCAGATAGGCTTTTTTCTGTTCAAAAGCCTCTCCGATTTCATTCAGCGCCGGAACAATATGTCCGTTGATAACCTCCAGAGGAGCAATCGTTCCCAGCAGCGTCCGGGTATGCTCTACCGCCGCTTCTTTCAGCCCTTTGACAATACACACCGACAGCGTTTCCTCTTGTTTTCCGGCAGTCTGTGCGGGTGCCGGATCCTGCCGTGCAGTCGCATAACGGATATAATCCCCGCAGCCCTGATCCAGCTGGTGCAATGCCCGATAGGCATAAAAGACATTCATCATTCCCTGAGCAAAGGGATTCATAATGGCGCAATTCAGACCGTTTTGCAGGGCATTGGCATAGAAGGTGCTGGTAATCCATTCCCGCTGCGGCAGTCCGAAGGAAATATTGGAAACCCCCAGACTGGTGCGGATACCCTCCCGATGCAGCAGCAGGACGGATTCCAGCGTCACTGCCGCACTTTCCGGGTTGGAGGAGATCGTCAGCGCCAGCGGGTCAACGATGATATCCTTTTGCCGGATGCCATAAGAAGCGGCACGGTCAATAATTTTCCGGGCAATCGCCGCCCTTTCCTCCGCCCGTGCAGGAATGCCCTTTTCATCAATGGTCAGGGCTATCAGGGTTCCACCGTACTGCTGCACAATGGGCAGCACCGACTGCAAGCTTTCCTCCGTTCCGTTAACGGAATTCACCAGAGGTTTGCCGTTATAGGCACGAATGGCTGCCTGCAGAGTTTCCGGCTTGGTAGAATCAATCTGCAGCGGCAGGTCGGTTACGGACTGGATTCCCTTGAGACAACGCAGCATCGTTGCCGTCTCATCAATTTCCGGAAGTCCCACGTTTACATCCAGAATATGGGCTCCGGCATCTGCCTGACGGATGGCCTCATTCAGCACATAATTCAGATCACCGGTGCGCAAGGCTTCCTTCAGCTTTGGTTTTCCGGTAGGATTCACCCGTTCTCCGATCAGAATGGGATCCTCTCCCACCACCACTGCATGGGTGTAGGAGGACACCAGCGTATCCTCTTTTTCATCGGGAAACCGATATGGCAGGTTCCTGGTTTTTTCAATGGTTTTTCGGATAAATTCCGGAGTGGTACCGCAGCAGCCTCCCAGAATGGTGGCTCCTGCCTCGGCAAGACGGACCATATAATCGGAAAATTCCTCCGCACCTACGGTAAAGACGGTTTTTCCGTCTCTGACCTCCGGCAGACCGGCATTAGGATTGACAATCACAGGCGTGGAGGAATACCGGGAAAATTCCCTGATAATATCCAGCATTTTGTCCGGTCCCAGGGAGCAGTTCATACCGAGCGCGTCAACCCGAAGGCCCTCCAGCATGGCAATCATGGCGGCAGGATCCGCTCCCGTCATCAGCTTTCCGCTGGCGTCATATACATTAGTGACAAAAATCGGCAAATCGCAGTTTTCCTTTGCGGCAATGACAGCCGCCTTGGTTTCATAGCTGTCATTCATGGTTTCGATGAGAATCAGATCTGCACCGCAGGAAACCGCCACACGGATATTATCCGCAAAAATCGAAACCGCTTCTTCAAAGGGAAGATCCCCCAAGGGTTCCAGCAGGCGTCCGGTGGGACCCATATCAAAGGCAACAAACGCCTCTTGTCTTCCTGCTGCGGCTGTTCTGGCACAGGCAATTCCGGCGCGGATCAGTTCGGCATAATTACTGAATTTATCCCGGTTCAGACCAAAGGTATTTGTTTTGATAATATTGCAGCCGGCATCCAGATATGACTGATGTAGGCTGATAATCCTGTCAGGATGCTCCAAGTTCCAGCGTTCCGGAGACTGTCCCGGAGGCAGTCCCATGCTTTGCAGGACCGTTCCGGTGCCTCCGTCAAAATACACTCGTTTTTCACGAATCAATTGAGATAATGATTTCATATCTATCCCCTCTGTCAGGTTGATCGGATTCCCATAATCGCCGTAATGGACTTCACAGGCGTCATAAGAAAGGCTTGATTGAGGATAATTCCCAGATTCACATCTGCCTGCAGACGCTGCAGCAGCGGCCGCTGGAAATTAAGGGAAACATCGCCGTACCCAGGACTGAAGCGGGGTACGCAGGGTGTCTGGCGGTTCAGTTCCCGACAGACCATATCACAGTAGCTTTCGATAGCCGCAGAAGACAGAGCATCCGTCATGAAATGCTCCGCCTGGGAGGTGACATTCAGCCGTGCCAGCAGACGATCCACGCCGATACCGGTAGTAAAAGCAAGCACATAGGCTTCGCAGCAACCCTGGAGATTCCGGTACAGATGGCGGCTGGGAATCTTCATAAACCCGAAGTCGCATTGATTCTCCCGGGAAAGATCCACCACGACACGGATATAAGCGCACTGATAGCAAATGACATCCAACAGCCTCCGGCGGCATTGATCCAGGGCTTCAAAGGAAAAATCCCGCTTTGTGCCAAGTCTCTGCGCCAGCTCACCCGGTTGAATTTCGACAGTCGAAGCCTCTGTTTTGATCAGCCGGATATCCGTATAGGTCATAGCTCTCCCCTCCCCTCTGTATCTTCTTCCTTTATCACATCGCTATTATAGCACAATTCTTTTCCTAATGCAACAACGTGTGACCCGCGGGTGACCCCGCTGGACGTGTTCGCGGTGCGTGACCGCACAGGACGTGTTCGCGCCTTGCTCCACTCCGTTCCGCTTGATTTCGC
>CACYCV010000286.1 GCA_902772955.1 uncultured Ruminococcus sp. | reverse complement strand
GTAAAGCTGGACACGGCGAAATCAAGCGGAACGGAGTGGAGCAAGGCGCGAACACGTCCAGCGGGGTCACCCGCCGCCGTGTGAGTTGACAGAGGAGGGGATTGCTGGTAGAATAGAAAAGCAAAAGGGGAAGGAGGAGGAACGTGATTTATCTTTGGGAACATACCGATCTTCTGACACAGGATTTTGTGGAAGCATCCGGAGCTTATCTGAGTCGGCAAAGGAAGGAAAAAACAGAGCAGTACAGCTCCCTGCGTCATAAAATTAATAGCTGCGCGGTTTATTTGCTGCTGCGTTATGGGCTTTGGTGGGAATATGGTATCCGGGAAGCTCCCGTTTTCATGATTGGAGCCCATGACAAGCCTTTTCTGTCATCCTCCGGCATTCACTTTAATCTGAGTCACTGCAAAAACGCTGTATGCTGTATTCTGTCCCATGAAAATACGGCAATTGATATCACGGATTTCCGACCGTTTCATCCGTCGGTACTCAGACGTGTGTGCAGCCCTGCGGAACAGGAAATGATCCGGAGCAGCCAGAAGCCCCAGATGGATTTTCTGCGCCTGTGGACCAGGAAGGAATGCTATGCAAAACTCAAGGGGGAGGGACTTTCCATGAACTTTTGCAGGATTACAGACGATATCCCCGAGGTGGCTGCTATCCGAACCTTTCAGATGGAGCAGTTTTTCTGTTCCTATTATACAAAGGAAAAGGATCCGGAGAGGCTTTTTCCCACCCAGGAGGAAATTCTTGCCGTGATGCGGCAGCTTGATTGATGGAATCCCGATTTTTCGTAAAAAATTCTGAAATAATTTGAATTTTCCGGAACGATGGTATATAATATACCTCGGACACTATTGATTGTCATTTTGTTTGGAAGAAGGAGAGATGAAAGATGACAAAGATTGATATTTTTTCCGGCTTTCTTGGTGCGGGAAAAACAACCCTTATCAAAAAACTGATCAAAGAGGGCTACCAGAATGAAAAACTGGTGCTGATTGAAAACGAATTCGGTGAAATCGGTATTGATGGAGGCTTTCTCAAAGAAGCAGGCATCCAAATCAATGAAATGAATTCCGGCTGTATCTGCTGTTCTCTGGTGGGAGATTTCCGTCAGGCACTGAACAAGGTTCTGGAGGAGTATCATCCCGACAGAATTATAATTGAACCCTCCGGCGTAGGCAAGCTGTCAGACGTTATCAACGCTGTCAGGACGGTGGCCAGTGAGGAGGTTGTACTGAACAGCTTCGTTACGGTGGCAGATGCCTCCAAGTGTAAAATTTATATGAAGAATTTCGGTGAATTTTATAATAACCAGATCGAAAGTGCCAGCACCATCATTCTCAGCAGAACCCAGAATGTTTCGGATGAAAAGCTCAATCAGGTACTCGAGCTCCTCAGAGGACATAACCAGAAGGCGGCCATTGTCACGACTCCTTGGGATCAGCTGACAGGCGAGCAGATCCTGTCTGCTACCGAAGGAAAGGCTCTGCTGACCGTTGAAGACATCGTTGACGAAGAAGAATGTGATGATCCGGAGTGTGAGTGCCATCATCATGGCCATCATCACGATCACGAGGAACATGACCATGATCATCATCACGATCATGAGGAACATGACCATGACCATGGGCATCATCACGATCACGAGGAACATGACCATGACCATGATCATCATCACGATCACGAGGAACATGACCACGATCATGAGCATCATCACGATCATGAGGAACATGACCACGATCATGAGCATCATCACCATCATCACCATCATCATGCCGATGAGGTCTTTATCAGCTGGGGAAAGGAAACTGCCAAAAAGTACACCCAGGATCAGATCAGGCAGATTTTGACAGCTCTTTCCGATGCCGACACCTATGGTGTGGTGCTTCGTGCCAAGGGAATTGTTCCCGCAGAGGATGGCAGCTGGATTCATTTTGACTATGTGCCGGAGGAATCCAATGTACGCAGCGGTTCCGCAGATTATACCGGACGAATCTGTGTGATTGGTTCCAAGCTCAAGGAAGAGGCGCTGGAAGCACTTTTCTGATCATCAAAAAGGAGGAATTGCTACTATGGCTGCAATGCCTGTATATCTGTTTCTTGGGTTTCTGGACGGCGGAAAAACAAAATTTATCCATGAGACACTTTGCGATAAACGGTTTCAGGACGGCGACAGAACACTGGTGGTTCTTTGCGAAGAAGGAGAGGTGGAACTGGATACCTCCTGTTACTCCGGAGGAAAAAACGTCACCATCGTAACCGTAGAGGACAAGGAAGAGCTGACCACCGCTTTTTTGGAGGGAGCCGCCAAAAAAGCCAGGGCAGAGCGTGTTATGATTGAATATAACGGTATGTGGCTGCTGGATGAGCTGGGCAAGGTAATGCCTGACAACTGGCAGGTTTATCAGGTAATGATGATGGCGGATGCCAATACCTTTGATATGTACAACAGTAATATGAGGCAGCTGGTCTATGATAAAATCAACACAACGGAGCTGGTGGCGTTCAACCGCTATTCAGAGCAGGTTGACAAGATGAAGCTGCATACGATTGTGCGAGCCATCAACCGCCGTGCAGCCATTATTTATGAGCATACAGACGGGTCTGTGGAAAATGATGATATTGTGGATCCCCTGCCCTTTGATATTGATGCCCCTGTGGTGGAGGTCAAGGATGAGGACTTTGGACTACTGTATCTGGATGCCATGGACCAGCCGCAGAAATACGACGGAAAAACCATCCGCTTTAAGGCCCTGGTGGCAAAAAATGCAAAAATGCCGAATAATACCTTTGTAGGCGGACGCTTTGCAATGACCTGTTGTGTGGAGGATATCCGATATGTAGGTTTCCTTTGCAAGTGGAACAAAACCGCCTCTGTATCCAACAAGGGCTGGTACACAATTACCGCCACTGTCAAAGCACAGAAGGATAAGCTTTTCGGCAATGAGGTGGGACCCATGTTCTATGTCAGTGACATCAGAACCGCTATGAAGCCGGAGGAAGAAACCGTCTATTTTTCATAAAATCCATGAAAAAACCCGCTGTAATTCGGACACATTTCAGCGGGTTTTGGATATTTATGTATTTTCCCAATCATTCAAAAAAACCGTATTCAGTCAGAAAAGAGGCTGAATACGGTTTTTCTGCGGTTATAAGAGACTCTTCATTTTTTCTTCAATATCACGAATCAGGTTGTACAGAGATGGGGCAAGATCGGGATGCTTTCTGGAAATGATTTCCGGTGAAAGGGAGGGAGCGGCAGAGGCGCTGACTGCATCAAAGCCGTTTGTCGGTTTACCGGAAACAAGACAGCTGATATTGGCTGCAATCACGCTTTGCAAAGCGGCAGAAACCCCTGCATGCAGCTCCGGAATCACAGAAAACATTGCCTGCGGGTTCTTGGTGTTGGCGGAATAAACAGCCCGCAACATCTTATAAACAGAAACCATAAAGTAAGAGGACACCTCTGAGGTAAGCCCCTTATGATCGGCTTGCTCCAGAATCTGAAAGATGATTGTCAGAGAGTCCAGAATCAGCTTTTTGTTGAGGGTCAGCAAAGCACTCGGCTTTTGGTTTTCCTGCGCCTGTTGGCCTGCAGCAACGACAGTCTTGTCAAGAGAATCGGAATAACCGGTTCTCTCTACCGTCCTCCCCAGAAGGTAGTCGCAGGAGACCTGATAGTAATCTGCAATTTTAACAACGAAATCAAGACCGCATTCCCGGATTCCTTTTTCATAGTGTGACAAAAGTGCCTGAGACACTCCTAACTCCATAGCAGCCTGTTTCTGACTGATGCCACGTTCCTTCCGAAGCAGCGTCATGATTCTCGGAAAATCGCTGTTCATCCTGCACCCCCCTTGACAATCATTTATCAAAACGATATAGTATATAGAAGAAAAGTCCGTCTGACGCAGACGGAACGGCCAGTCTTTCGGAGATTCCCTCAGACAGGCATTGATCGACCTCGTTCGACAAATAAACAGTATGTAAATTATATACCATTTAAAACAATTTGTAAAGTTCTTTTTGATTTTTTTGAATCCGGAAATTGAATAATTACGGAAAAGGACGGAACCGCTATGCAGTCATATACTATTTATCTCATCCGCCACGGTGCAGTGGCAGAAACCAATCTGGGACACTATATCGGAAGTACAGATGTTTCTCTTTCAGAGAAAGGAAGACAGTCCCTGAAAGCCATCAATGAACAGTTGGGCTATCCTTATGCCGAAAGGATCTATTCCAGCCCCCTGCACCGCTGCACAGAAACCTGTTCGGTGATTTATCCCGGCAGAACCGTTCAGACAGTGGGTGCTCTCAGTGAATGCGATTTCGGAGAATGGGAGGGCAAGACGGCAGCCGACCTGGCAGGAAATGCAGCCTTTGCCGACTGGCTCCAGAATTCGGACAAAACACCTCCGCCCGGTGGGGAAAGCGGCAAACAATTTGCATCCAGGGTCTGTAAGGGCTTTGAAAGGATCGTGAAAGAGTTGTCTGCCGACAACATCAGGACGGCTGCTATCGTCACACATGGAGGTGTCATCATGACGATTCTTGCGATGTTCGGGCTTCCTCAGGCGGAAAGCTATCGTTGGCGGATGGATAACGGCTACGGCTTTGCCGTGCGTGTTACCCCTATGCTCTGGATGCGCGATCGTGTGATGGAGGTATTTGATACGGTACCCTTTGCGCCTGCCGCCGGAAATGACAAATCCGGGGAGAAAGAGCCTCAGGAATGAACTGCCCGATGCTTTCTGTACTGAAATTCTGTTTTCACACCAAAAAGCGGTGACAAGCTGTTGACTTGTCACCGCACATTTTGTTTGCCCGAAATGGGCAGTAACTTGGCGGTGAAAGTGAGGTATGCCGATGACTGCAACATTTATGTCAAAAGCCGCAGAGCCGCCGAAGGAGTAATGGCAAACTGCACGAAATTCCTTGAAGGTAAATTGAAGCTAAAGGTCAACAGAAAGAAAAGTCAGGTAGGTTCGCCGCTCGGACTGAAATTTCTTGGCTTTTCAATGTACAAAACAGGAAAGAAGGCAGGAATACGCCCACACGGCAAAAGCATTAAGAGGTTCAAGGACAAAATCCGAGAGCTGACAAGCCGGAAACAGGCAAGGTCGGTTGAGATTATACTCAAACGTCTGAAAAGATATACTGTGGGTTGGCTTGGTTCAAGGAAATCAATTTTTAAAAATATACCCTTTTTTTTGTTAATCTTCGATAGAAAAACACAAGTTTTTATGGAAAGGGGTTCGGGGGATAACCCTTTTTTTCAAAAAAGGGTTATCCCCCGGCAGGGTTTGGGACAGAGTCCCAATATTCCGGAGAGGAAAGTTGATTTCCGTG
>CACYCV010000285.1 GCA_902772955.1 uncultured Ruminococcus sp. | reverse complement strand
TGTAAAATAATTCTGGGGAAAATGCCCGGTCATAACACAACCACCCCAAAGCGGCGCGTTAGCGTCGTGTGGGGTGGAAGCCGCGGCGGTAAAGCTGGACACGGCGAAATCAAGCGGAACGGAGTGGAGCAAGGCGCGAACACGTCCAGCGGGGTCACCCGCCGCGCGCTGGGGTGAAATGGTTGTGTTTTTTGGCGGACTGTAGTATAATGTGGATAAGAGAACGATTTTGTAACGTTTCGATAGCTTGAAACTGTGGAGATCGTAATATTGAAGGAGTGATAAACGATGAAACAGCCTTTTTTCCGTGGAGCGGCTTTTTTGTTGGTGGCCGTTCTTGCGGCAGCGTGTTCCGGCTGCGGTGAAGGTCAGAACAGCGCTCAGTCGTCTCAGAGCAGTGGAAAAGCCTCTTCCATTTTCCAGATGCCCCTTTCTTCCGTGCCGGATACGGTGCCCTCTCAGACCTCTCAGGATGGCTCCGTGTCTCAGGAATCCAGCCAGGCAGTCTCGTTGCCGGAGGTTTCCCAGCAGGTGTCCTCTCAGCCGGAGGTTTCCCAGCAGGTGTCCTCTCAGCCTGAGGTTTCTCAGCAGGCGTCCTCTCAGCCTGAGGTTTCTCAGCAGGAAGCTTCTCAGCCGGATCCTTCCCAGGCAGAAAAGCAGGCACTGCAGGAGTATGCGGATAAAATGGCAAAAAAAGGAGAAATACCTCTGCCGAAGATGACTTCGGAATCGGTTTCCGGCAGTTGGAAGGTGAACCATTACTCTATTTCAGATTTTAACGGTGACGGCAGTCAGGAGCTGGTGATACAGTATGACTGTGGTATCGAGCTGAGCTGGGATTCCGCTATGAAACGGAGCAATGATCATCAGGGAATTGTGCTGCGGATTGTCAAGTATCAGGACGGCGCCTATCGTGAATATCAGAATGCTGAGTTTGATCAGTATATCCGGTTCGCCGGTGCGGATATTGGTACAGAATCGGAAATTACAGAAGAGCTGTTTGTTGACAATGACGGAAATCTCGGGATTCTTCGTTCCACAGTTCGTACAAGTGATTCCGTTTCGCTGCTGTATGATATGAAGGTAATCAAAAATGGCACTCTGACTGATGCAGGCGGTCTGTCTCTGACTCAGGTCGGCATGAGCGGGCGATATGGAGGCAACAGAACGTTTGATGCCCCCTATTGGTTCATGATTTCGATCGATAACACCTTTGACCGTGCCTTCCTGTTCAGGGATTATCATGGTAATCTTGGTGAGGACAGCGCCTATATTGATCTGCAGGAAACGAGAAAACGTTTTGCCGCCATCCAGGAATTGAAGAAGTGTTCTGAATTTACGATATTTGGCAGTTCTTATCCGATTGAGATGCAGGAGGTTTTTGCCGGTGTCCTTGCTTCTGATTTTTATATCGGAGAATGGAATATGTAACCAAATAGTGAATCAAAAAAAAGCCGATGAAGCAATTTGTTTCATCGGCTTTTTTTTTGCGCTGTCTTCAAATAAACGGGCAAAAAAAGAGCCGTACAAAAAACTGCACGGCTCTGAATTAATCAGTTGGTGATGGTTCTCTCAGTTGCTTTGTCGAAGATGTGAATCTTTTCAACGTCCAGAGCGATTTCAACGGTTTCACCGGCTTCTGCGGTAGAGGAGGGATCAACACGGGCAACGCAGGAGGTTCCTTCGATGGTGAGGTAGAGGTAGATTTCATTACCCATCAATTCGGTGATTTCTACCTGAGCCTCGATAATGCTTTCCTCGGATCTCTCCAGGAATTCAGGTTCATCATGTACGTCTTCAGGACGGATACCCATAACGACTTCCTTGCCGACAAAGTGGGACAGAATGTTCTTTTTGTTCTTGGATTCCGGCAGCGGAATGGTGTACTGACCAAACTGGATACCGTAGTCATCTCCGGATCTGACGATGGTAGCATCAATGAAGTTCATCTGGGGAGTACCCATGAATCCGGCAACGAACTGGTTACAGGGTCTTTCATACAGATTCTGAGGCGTATCAACCTGCTGAATAAAGCCGTCCTTCATAACAACGATACGGTCAGCCATGGTCATAGCTTCTGTCTGGTCATGGGTTACATAGATAAAGGTAGTACCGAGTCTCTTGTGGAGCTTGGAAATCTCGGTTCTCATGGCAGTTCTCAGCTTAGCGTCCAGGTTCGACAGCGGCTCGTCCAGAAGGAATACCTTCGGGTCACGAACGATGGCACGACCCAGCGCAACACGCTGTCTCTGACCACCGGAGAGAGCCTTCGGCTTACGCTCAAGAAGATGGGCAATATCAAGAGATCTGGCGGCTTCTTCAACACGTCTTCTGATTTCCTCGGGGGGAGTCTTACGAAGCTTCAGACCGAATGCCATGTTATCAAACACGGTCATGTGAGGATACAGAGCGTAGTTCTGGAACACCATGGCGATATCTCTGTCCTTGGGGGAGATGTCGTTGGCCAGAACGTCACCAATGTGAAGCTCACCTTTGGAAATGTCTTCCAGACCTGCAATCATTCGGAGTGTGGTGGACTTACCGCAGCCCGAAGGACCTACGAAGATGATGAATTCCTTGTCAGCAATCTCAAGATTAAAATCGCTGACGGCGACGACATTTCCGTCATAAATCTTGTAAACATTCTTTAATGATACACTTGCCATAATTATCCTCCTGAATTCGCTGTCGAAAAGCGTATTTGAATCAACATTCAACACCAATACTATAGCAGATTTTTCCCTGAAATGAAATACTTTTTTTGACTAAAATCTTAAGCTGTCGTTTATATATAATTCACATAAGACAAAATTACATAGACGTATTTGTGCAATCTGCATACGAGAAAAAGCACTATAATCCATGATTTCGGTTTAATAGTTCAATTATTTCCCGATCTGACAGGGGTCTGACCATTCCGGACGGGAGGTTTTCATCCAGCCAGACACCGCCGATCCGAAGCCGCCGGAGATGGACAACCTCGGTACCTGCCGCGTGAAACATCCGTTTGATCTGATGAAATTTTCCTTCGCAGATTTCCACCAGAGCCCGTCTGGGAGATATGATTTTCATTTCTGCAGGCAAAAAGGTCAGCTCGCCGCAGATGATTCCTCCGGCAAATGCGGCCACATCTTCCTCAGTGAGATCACGATCACATTCTGCTTCATAGAGCTTATAGACGTGACTTTTGGGAGACAGCATTTTATGGGCCAGTTCACCGTCATCAGTAATCAGGAGAAGTCCCTCCGTATCCTTGTCCAGTCTGCCGGCGGGAAAGAGATTCCGGCGCTGCCATTCGGGAGGAAGTAGATCAATCACGGTTTTTGCATGGCGGTCATTGCTGGCAGAAAGCACTCCCTGAGGCTTGTTCATCATCAGGTAGATATGCTGCCGGATGGTCAGCGGCTGGCCGTCCACCTCCAGAACCGTTGTGTCCGGATCGAATTTTTCCTCAGGCTTTTTGACAATTTGTCCGTTGGCAAGTACTTTGCCCTGACGGATCATGGATTTGACTTCGCTGCGGCTGAGGGTATTTTGTGAGGACAAGAGCTTGTCAATTCGTTGTAATCCCATTTTTATCACCGGTTATATTATAACACATGATTTGTTTATATGCAATGTCATAGGAACGCGTGACC
>CACYCV010000284.1 GCA_902772955.1 uncultured Ruminococcus sp. | reverse complement strand
GTTTCCGAGCCACAACAAGGTATTCGTCACTTTTCCCGGATTCACCCATACTATCTATGGCAATTAAAGCCATAACAGTCGGCAGTTTGATTATTTCCTCAAACAAATCCTTCGTCTGCAGCATTACTCCATATAGATTGCCATCACAAGCAAGCCGAATTAGCTGGGAGTATTGTTGTGTTATTGTCTTAGGCCAAGTATGCAAGGATTCATTTTTCGGCATTTTTACTTTAGCCGTCATCTGGCACAGCCACTCAGTCAAACGATGCACCCCATTTCACAATACGTCAATTTACAGAGACAGCTATTTCAGCATTTCACACAACCATCGCCTTCCTCAATTACCCAAACTCAGCATCTATACCGCATGCGTCCTTTAATACCGCTATCATCATCTTTTCATGATCACTAAAAGCTTTTTCTTTCCAATATTGACTAGCTGATTTGCCGTCGTACCCCTCTGTCATATCGTGCATTAAGCGTAGCTTTAAGCTACCTTTTGCAATCATTTCCGTGAATGTACTCTTCTTAGCTTCCGGAGACATGTTCGAGAATTTGGAATTAACGCTCCTTTGGATAATGCATAGATTCCCGAACCGGTCAACTCCATCTTTCCATTGTTCAAACGTGCCCTCGGAAGGATTCCGGGGATACCAATGCTCCACTGAATTCCTGTATTCAAACACAAAAGCATCATATTTCTTTTTGTTTTGGTTCCACAGCAGATAGTCCAGATAATTGAACACAATATGCGGGGTATTGACACCCATTGCAAACAGACCTTCCTTGCACACATCAAAAAAGTCCTCTTTCACTGCTTGCTGAGCAACATGTTCCGCCACAGTATAGTAATTCGCTAAATCATCTGATTTCCTATCGCTGTCTGATAACCAGTACATCAATTCTGTTATCCAATGCATAACCTTTGGCGATGTATAGGAAACACGAAGCGCGGATTGAATCATAATGTTTGTTTTTGTCCGCCGATCATTTTTTCTGTCCGTATCCCATTCCCGGAATCTAAGAAACCAGGTATTCCGATAATAAGGGTTCTTCTGACTGTTTCGTCCTGAAACATGAAGGCTTTTCAAGCTCCAGTCTCCGTCTGAATTTTCATTCGCATATTCGCGTTTGATAATATACTTGTCGAAAAGAAAACGGGTACGTAGCAAACAGATGATGAAATCCTTTGAAAACTGAGCCAACCTCGATTTGTTCTCCGATATACGTCCCGCTTCAGTTATACCGTTTTCAATCACTTGATCGAACGTCTTTACCAGTTTTTTATCATCCATCAGTTTCGCGATAATCGGTTGATCATCACCTTCCATATGATGAATATTCTGGTTCCTGATTAATACTTTTAGAGTATGAATCAAGAAAAAAGGAAACTCAATGACACTTTCAAACCTGACTCGAATATCATCATCTGTATATCCGTCATCTTCCTGCTTGTTAAAATATGGATCAATCAATTCCTGTATTTTACAGCCTTCTCTTTCCGAAGAGATATTACGAAATGCAATCCGATATCTGTCCCATTCTTCCGGAGGCATTTTGTCCCAATTACACTCAAACAGGCGATCTCTGACCGTATTGTTTTTGCTGATAAAATGCATCTGCACATATCCGGTCATATCGCTGCACGCTTCCCAGATCTTTGCAAAAGCCACCTGATCAGCCCGGTCCGGAAGATAGCTCATCAGTTTGGCTTTCAGGATGTCATGCTGTTCCAACTGTTCACCCCGGGTATTCATTATTTCAAAATACCTGTTAAGATCTGTATTCTTTGGAACCTCAATCCTGTACAGAACCACTCTTTTCAAATTCTTCCGCAGCTTATTCAGAAATGCAAATCTCTTCTCTTCATCCTTGGGAATCATTTCGGTAATCACTTCAAGGCCACGCGTAATACTTGTTTCTATAAGATCTGCAGCCAGTTTGCCAGAATCTTCTTGCACAAACTCCTTTATGTTTCTGAGCGTATAGTTCGATTTTTCCCTACAGGCAAATGTCAGAGTGTTCTTCACATCCTCGCCCAAACAGTTCAAAAGCAGATATAACGCTGTTAGTCTCTGCTGACCGTCCACCACTTCATACTGATCTTTTTCTCGGGAAACAATCAGTGTACCGAGATAATACGGTGCGTCTTCAGAAGCATCGCCAATATCCTCGACCAACTGGGCAATTTGCTTATCTTCCCACGCAAAAGCACGCTGATACAGAGGTATGACATACTCGCCCGTATCAAAAATGTTACCGTTTTCTGTAATTATGCATAATTCTTTAATCAACTCATTCATCTGAATCACCTGCCAAACCGTTCATTTTCATTAGGCAGCTATATACTTCGCTACGTTCCTTATTCAT
>CACYCV010000283.1 GCA_902772955.1 uncultured Ruminococcus sp. | reverse complement strand
TCTTGATTCTTTCGGCGAGTTCGGCAACGATCTGCTGCTTCTGCTCTAAAACCTTCTGACTTGGCAAAACATTTCACCTCCTTGAATGATAACGCAAAAAGCGCCTTCCCATTTTCGAGGAAGGCGCAAAATTCCGCAAAGAAACTTTCGTGCACAACCTCGGCAGGCGGGAGACCCATTATGCTTTCGCACCTGCTGTCTTTGGTCAACAGCATTTCAGATTATAACACGCAAGCGTGTATTTGTCAAGCGTTTTCCGGGACATTTCTTTTCGGGGGAAACCCTTTGGGGAAAACCCTTTTCCAGCGGAAAAAGGGTTATTCCCCAAGCCCCTTTCCTAAAACCGCTGACCTGTCACCCTGAAGGCAGTTCTTCCGACCGGACAGCGCATCAGAAAGGGCGGGGACAAAGACGCTGATACTGCGTCATTGACTGCTGCGAAAAGACGTACGATCAGACTGCACCGCTGATCTTGGACGGATTGATCTTCACAGACGGACCCATGGTGGTGGCAACGGCACAGGACTTGATGTACTGACCCTTTGCAGCGGCGGGCTTTGCCTTGATGATAGCGTTGATCAGAGCGTCGAAGTTCTCGGAGATCTTTTCGGTACCGAAGGAGACCTTGCCGATGGGGCAGTGGATAATGTTGGTCTTGTCAAGACGGTACTCGATCTTACCGGCCTTTGCCTCCTTGATTGCTCTGGCAATGTCGGGGGTCACGGTGCCGGCCTTGGGGTTCGGCATCAGTCCGCGGGGACCGAGGATCTTACCGAGACGGCCTACCAGACCCATCATGTCAGGGGTGGTGATCAGCACGTCAAAATCCATCCAGCCTTCGCCCTGAATCTTCTGGGTGAACTCTTCTGCACCGACGTATTCTGCGCCGGCTTCCTGAGCCTTCTGCACGTTGTCGCCCTTACAGATGGCCAGCACTCTTACCTGCTTGCCGGTTCCGTTGGGGAGAACGATGGCGCCTCTGACCTGCTGGTCAGCGTGACGGGAGTCAACGCCCAGCTTGACATGAAGCTCAACGGTCTCGTCAAACTTTGCAGTGGCAGTCTTGAGGCAAACGTCGATCGCCTCTGTTGTGTCATAAACCTTTGTTTTGTCGATGAGCTTTGCAGCGTCGACATATTTCTTACCGTGTTTCATTGGTTTTCCTCCCTATTCAGTGGTAAAATCGGAGTTATTTCCTCCCACTCGGGTCTGATCAATCTACGACTTCCACACCCATGCTTCTTGCGGTTCCGGCGATCATGCTGCAGGCCGTTTCAATGCTTGCGGCATTGAGGTCGGGCATCTTCTGTTCAGCGATCTTCTGGATCTGCTCACGGGTGATCTTTGCAACCTTCTTCTTGTTCGGTTCGCCCGAAGCGGACTCGATACCGCAGGCCTTCTTGATAAGAACGGCAGCGGGGGGAGTCTTGGTTACAAAGGTGAAGGCACGGTCTGCGTATACGGTGATGACCACAGGAATGATAAGACCTGCGTCGTTCTTTGTACGCTCGTTGAATTCCTTTGTAAATGCCATGATGTTGACACCGTGCTGTCCAAGTGCAGGACCAACAGGCGGTGCCGGGGTTGCCTTGCCGGCAGGTATCTGAAGCTTAATAAAGCCTGTTACCTTCTGAGCCATTTTACTTGCACCTCCAAAATTCGTGGTAAATTGCGGAGCGAATACAGTTTTATTTTCGCTTCCTCCCACGAGGGATTGCTCCCTCATTAACAACGGATTTCTCCGTTATCAGCTGTTGTTACTCCAGCGGCTCGACCTGACTCAGCTCAAGCTCCACAGGAGTTTCACGTCCGAACATGTGGATCACCACGCGGACGCTGTTGTTCTGCAGGTCAATGTTGTCTACAATGCCGATCGAATCCTCGAACGGACTGTCGATGATCCGGACGGAATCGCCCACCTCATAGTTGACCTCCACAGTTCTTGTCTCAACACCAAGTCTTTCCACTTCTTCATCGGAAAGGGGAACCGGCTTGGAGCTGGGTCCGACAAACCCGGTACATCCTCGGATGTTACGAACAACATACCATGATTCGTCAGTCATCACCATTTTCACAATGACATATCCGGGGAAAATCTTTCGCTCCACCTCTTTGGTCTTGTTGTCCTTGACCTCCGTCACCTTTTCCACCGGCACACGGATCTCCTGGATCAAGTCCTTCATTCCTCTGTTTTCCACAGTGGTTTCGAGTGTAGAGGCTACCTTATTTTCATAACCGGAATAGGTATGAACAACGTACCATTTTGCTTCATTGTCCGGCATAAGTATCTCCTCCGAATGTTTTGGTGTTAATTTCCGGCAAGATTCATTACCAGACCGAACAAATAATGAAGTCCGGAATCAAGTCCGAAAATGACGAGTCCTACTACCACCATTGCAATCAGCACGATACCCGTGTTCTTGAATGTGGATTTTGGCGTAGGCCATACGATCTTTTTGATCTCGCTGATGATGTCACGGAAGTAGTTGCCAATACGTTTGAAGATATTGGGCTTTTTCTTCTTAGGATTCTTCTCCTTGGCAGCCTTTACTGCTTTTGCAGCTTTTTCCTTGGCCGGCTTTTCCTTCGGAGCTTTTTCCTCAGAAGCTTTTTCTTTAGACGTTTTGTCTTTAGCCACCTTCAAAACCCCCGTTCTTACTTCGTTTCCTTGTGCAGAGTATGCTTCTTGCAGAATCTGCAGTACTTGTTCATCTCAAGCCTATCCGGATCGTTCTT
>CACYCV010000282.1 GCA_902772955.1 uncultured Ruminococcus sp. | reverse complement strand
TAACACTTCTGCTTCGTCTTGTATCTTCTATTCCTTCTAATACTTCCATCAAGCTCAATTTCTTCATAATATGCTCACCTCTTTTTTTTTTTTTTTTATCTTTCTTCAAATGTCATTAACATTTTGTTTACTCATTCAAAAACCCTGACCCGACGCCGCGCACACTTGACGGGTGATGGAAAAAGGGGTACAATGGATGAGTAATATCGGTGTTTATTTCAAAACGAATCGGAGGTCAGTTGGATGAAAAGACGGTTGTATTTAAGAGCGTTGGTTGGTTTCATGTCATTGTGTGTGGCATCGTCTCTTGGCGGATGCGGAAAGAATGGCACCAGTGAATCTTCCGGGACGATTTCCGGCGGTTCCTCTTTAGAAAATGTGAGCAAACAGACGGTTGAACCATCGATGGACCCTGCTAAGGTGGTGGATAGCGGTGAATGTGGTAAAAATGTCACCTGGGCGCTGGATGAGGACGGTCTGCTTCTGGTCAGCGGCAGTGGAGCAATGCAAAGCTATGAGTATTATGAAAATTATGCTCCGTGGCATGAAAAAAGAGCCGGTATCAAAACGGTTGTTGTCCGGAACGGCGTGACAAGCCTGGGATACTATTCCTTTCGTGATTGTGCCAACATGACTGCTGTTACGATTCCTGACAGTGTGACCAGTATCGGAAACGGTGCCTTTATCGGCTGTAAGAGCCTCTCGGCTGTTACCATTCCGGACAGTGTGACAACCATCGGACTGAGCGCCTTCCAGGACTGTAAAAGCCTGACCAGCCTGATCGTTCCCGATAGTGTGACAAGTGTAGGCTCCAGCCTGGCGTATGGATGCACCCGCCTGGAAAGCGTTACCCTTCCTAAAAAATTAAAATGTGTTGATTTCGGCTTCTTTACCGATTGCGAGAGCCTGACTGACATTACCATTCCCGAAAGTGTGACGGGCATTGGTATGGGCGCTTTTTCCGGCTGCAAGAGCCTGAAAACCATTACCGTTCCTGCCCGGGTGACCAGCATCGGTGACAGCGCCTTTTCCGGCTGTACGAATCTGACCGGCATCACGCTTCCGGACAGTCTGACCGTTATCGGAACGAGTGCATTTTTTAACTGTACGAGCCTCTCGGAAATTACGATTCCCCAGAACGTGACCAGTGTGGGGAGAGAGGCCTTCTATCATTGGACCTCCGGGCAGACCATTAAAGTAAAAGGCAAAAGCGAAGCTCCGGAAAGCTGGAATGCTGAATGGCTTCTGGATTCCGAAGCGGAGGTTGTCTTTAATGCCTGATGCCGGATTAATTGAACAAAAGGTGGTATTGTTATGAGGCTTCCAAGACCGGAGCATCCCAATCCGCAGTTTCAAAGAAGCCGCTGGGAAAACCTGAACGGAGTATGGGAATTTGAAATCGACAGAAGTGCCAGCGGTGAGGATCGCAGACTGTATCAGGCGAAAAAATACAGTCGTACCATTACCGTGCCGTTCTGCCCGGAAAGCAGGCTCTCCGGTGTGGGAATGACGGATTTCCTGAATTCCGTGTGGTACAGAAGAACGATCAGCGTCAAAAAGGACGACAACAGAATCATTCTTCACATCGGCGCGTGTGATTATCTGACAACCTGCTACATCAACGCCGTCAAGGTCGGATCTCATAAGGGAGGCTATACCTCTTTTTCCTTTGATATTACGGATTATGTTCATGACGGAGACAATACAGTGGTGATTCATGCCCTGGATCAGGACCGCAGCGGCTTGCAGCCGAGAGGCAAGCAAAGTGTAAAATGTCAGTCATACGGATGCTATTACACCCGCACCACCGGAATCTGGCAGACGGTCTGGCTGGAGTATGTGCCGCAGACGCATATTGAACGGGTCAGATACTACCCGGATCCGGTCAACGGGTTACTGAATATTCAGGCGCTTGTCAAGGGAAACGGCAGGCTGACAGCAAAGGCCTGTTACAACGGACGGGAAGTCGGCTCTGCCAGCGTAGAAAACAACGGAGAAAACGCGGTGCTATCTCTGGTGCTGCGGGAAAAACATTTGTGGGAAATTGGTCATGGACGTCTTTATGATCTGGTGCTTACCTATGGAGAGGATACGGTTCAGAGCTATTTCGGACTCAGAAATGTTGCGCTGGACGGCAGCAGGTTTCTGCTGAACGGAAAGAAGGTCTTTTTACGCACCGTACTGGATCAGGGCTACTATCCGGAGGGAGTCTATACCGCTCCGGAGGAAAAGGATATGATCCGGGATATTCAGATTGCTTTGGATGCGGGATTCGAAGGGGCAAGACTTCATCAGAAGGTTTTTGAACCCCGGTTCCTGTATCACTGCGACAGAATGGGATATTTTGTCTGGGGAGAATTCGCCAGCTGGGGGCTGGATCATACAGAGCTTCATGCGCTGCCAACGATGCTCCGGGAATGGATGGAAGTACTGGACAGAGATTTTAATCATCCGGCGATTATCGGCTGGTGCCCGTTTAATGAAACCTGGGATCTCAACGGAAAAAAGCAGAATGACGAAGTGATTGAAATGACCTACCGTTATACCAAAGCGGCAGATTCCACACGTCCCTGTATTGATACCAGCGGGCATTTTCATGTGATGACGGACATTTTTGATTTTCACGATTATTGCCAGAATCCGGAGCTGTTTGAGGAATATCTGAAAAAGCTGGAGGAGGAAAATACAGTCTTTTGCCAGATTGCCAGAAGACCGACCCTGCGGAGCCGTCAGACCTATCGGGGCGGTCCGGTTTACGTCAGTGAATACGGCGGAATCAAATGGAACACAGAAAAGGATCAGAAGGGCTGGGGCTATGGAGACGGTCCCGAAACCGAGGAGGAATATCTATCGCGTTATCGTGCCCTTACAGAGGCCATTCTGAAAAACCATAAAATCATGGGCTTCTGCTTTACGCAGCTGTATGATGTGGAGCAGGAAAAAAACGGCCTTTATACCTACAGCCGTGCGCCCAAATTTGATATGTCGGTGATCAGGGAAATCAATTCCCGGACCGCTGCCATTGAAAAAACTGAATGATCAAAAAAGGACACCTGCTGTTTGTGTGACAGTGGGTGTCCTTGCTTGTTTATGCTATTGTGTCAGTTGTTCCAGACGATTTTTGCGTAGCACCCTTTGTTCCAGGCGGATTTCCAACCGCTCGGTGCTTCACTTCTGCCCTTGATGTAGATAGTCTGTGAGGGTCCCCAATCTCCAAAGACTGTGTTTTCCATATTTGTCACGCTTTCGGGAATAGATACGCTGGTAAGACTGCTGTCAATAAACGCACCGCTTTTGATGCTTGTCACGTTGTCCGGGATGACAAACGATTCGGTTTTAGCCCGGGGGCAATACACCAGCTCTGTCCCGTTTTTGTTATAAAGAATTCCATCAAGAGATGAGTACCAGGCATTGTCTTTGTCAACAGTAATATCGGAAATGTTTTTACCGCCAAACGCACACAAACCGATGCTTGTAACACTATCGGGCACCGTAATGCTTACAAGACCATTACAGCTAGCTATTGCCAGCATTCCGATAGTTGTCACGCTGTCGGGGATTGCAATGCCTGTAACATTCTCGCAAAGCCAGAACGCATATTCTCCAATGCTGGTTATGCCTTTTTTGACGATAATGGTTTTAATGCTCTCTCTTTTGCTGAACCAGGGAGCGCGGGAAGCTTCGTTATAATTTTCCATATTTCCACTGCCGCTGATAACAAGAAGTCCGTTTTCGTCAAGCTCCCATTTTGCACTATAGCCGCAGGTGCCGCTGTCAACAACATTGACAAGAGTATATTCCGGATCTTTGTATTCTTCTTTACTGGTTTCTTCCGGCTGGCTTTCCTGGGTCTGGTTGTTCTGTTTGCTGACTTCCTCCTGCTTGCTTTCCTGGGTCTGGTTGTCCTGTTTGCTGACTTCCTCCGGTTGGCTTTCCTGGGTCTGGTTGTCCTGTTTGCTGACTTCCTCCGGCTGGCTTTCCTGGGTCTGGTTGTCCTGTTTGCTGACTTCCTC
>CACYCV010000281.1 GCA_902772955.1 uncultured Ruminococcus sp. | reverse complement strand
GGGTGCGTGCCCGAAGGAAGTGCCCTTGGGGTATGCCCGCACGGGACGTGTTCGCTTCACTGTCATCCAACACTTTGTAAGAGGCGGAACGCTATGCAAAGTTCGTTTTCGGGGTTCTTAGGGGGACTTTTTCGCAAAAGTCCCCCTAAGTCGCTGTCCGCAGACAGAGAAACATCTGTTTGTCGCGTGGCTGGAGGAAAATGAGCGCAGAAAAACCCGGCACACAATACAGAAGGAGGACCCTTTCCTGGGTAAATTTTTGACGGTCAGTAGTAGTCCGGAAATGCTATACATCATATTACATACGGAACCGATATTGTCAGACGGACTGTTCTTTCCTTGTGTTCTGTAGGGTATAGCAGGCGGGTTTAAATCTGGGGCGAAGCCGGTATTTTGTCCTTTTTGACGAAAGAGCAGACGAGACTGCCGGGGAAATAAACTTTTTTCGTCATGCTGACGAAATGAACCTGCCGGAAAAGCTAAATTTCAGGGGACTTGACTGGTGAAATAGTGAAAAACTTAGGATAACTTGCATATAAAATTACGATAAAATTCTACAATTATTACAAAGAAAATTTTTAAAAAGACTTGCAAAACCAGGAAGGGTATGGTATTATAATAAAGCGTGACTGCGACAGATATGCGATGAAGCGGGAGGTTGCGGCAAGAATTGCCGGTTTTTCCGTGGAGTATGTCCGATTTAAAACCGGGCGAAAGAATATTTTTTGAGTGAATGACTTGTACTCTATTGAGTTGCAGGGGAACAAGCCATAACTGCGCTCTGATTTTCTCATGACCTTGACCCGGATCGACGTATGTCCATCCGGTTTTTTGGTAGAGTTGCAGGAAACACCCGGAAGGGTGTAAAGGAAATTGAGAAAACGCCCGCCAACTAATACAAGGAGGCGATGAACGTGGCAGTCAAGGAAAAAATCAGGATTAGAATCAAGGGATACGATCATCAGTTGGTGGATCAGTCCGCCGAGAAGATCGTGGCAACCGCTAAGCGTACCGGTGCAAGAGTATCAGGTCCCGTACCGCTCCCCACCGAGAAGCAGGTAGTTACCATCCTGCGTGCTGTTCACAAGTATAAGGACAGCCGTGAGCAGTTCGAAACCAGAACGCACAAGAGACTGATCGACATCCTCAGACCTTCCAACAAAACCGTGGAAGCTCTGACAGGACTCGAACTCCCTGCCGGTGTTGAAATCGAAATCAAGCTCTGATTTTCAACCAACAGGCAGCCGGGGTCATGTCGGTGAAACGCCGACCAATAACCTATCAAGGAGGAAACACAAATGCAGAAAGCAATCATCGGCAAGAAGATCGGTATGACACAGATCTTCGACGCAAAGGGCGCCGTACTCCCTGTCACCGTCATTGAAGCAGGTCCCTGCGTGGTATCTCAGATCAAGACGGTTGAAAATGACGGCTACGAAGCAGTACAGATGGGCTTTGGCGACATCAAGCTGAAGGTTCAGAACGGTACCGGCAAGGGCAAGAGAATTCGTGCTGAAAAGTTCAAGAATGATCCTGTCAACATTACGAAGCCGATGCTGGGTCACTTCAAGAAGGCTGACGTTGCTCCCAAGAGCACCCTTCGTGAATTCAGAGTCAACAATCTCGATGCTTACAAAGTCGGCGATATCATTAAGGCCGATACTTTTGCCGAGGGCGACAAGATTGACGTTACAGGCAAGAGCAAGGGTAAGGGTTATGCCGGCGTCATCAAGCGTTGGAACTTCCACCGTCTCAAGGAAACACACGGTTCCGGTCCTGTAGCCCGTCATGGCGGTTCCATGGGTGCCTGCTCCACTCCCTCCAGAGTCTGGAAGGGCAAGAAGATGGCAGGACATCTGGGTGCTGAGAGAGTCACCGTACAGAACCTTACCGTAGTGAAGGTCGATGCAGAAAACAATCTTATCGCTATCAAGGGCGCTGTTCCCGGTCCTAACGGCGGAATCGTAGTCATTCGTGACAGCGTCAAGGCATAAGGGAAGGAGGAATTTCAATGGCTAATATAGATGTTCTCGATATGGCAGGACAGAAGGTCGGCACAGCTGAGCTTTCCGATGCTGTTTTCGGTATTGAACCCAATACAGCAGTTATGCACCAGATGGCAGTCAATTATCTTGCCAATAACCGTCAGGGTACCCAGTCAGCTCTTACCCGTGCAGAGGTAAGCGGCGGTGGCAGAAAGCCCTGGAAGCAGAAGGGTACCGGCCATGCAAGACAGGGCTCCACCCGTGCTCCTCAGTGGACACACGGCGGCGTTGTTTTTGCTCCCAAGCCCAGAAATTATCGTTTTACTGTCAACAAGAAGGTCAGAAGACTGGCAATGAAGTCTGCTTTTTCCAGCAAGCTGCAGGATAACCAGCTGATCGTGCTGGACAGCATTGCACTGGATGAGTTCAAGACCAAGAAGGTGGCAGAGATGCTGAAGGCAATCGGCTCCGAGAAGAAAGCACTGATCGTTCTTCCCGCAGTGGATGTCAAGGTAATCAATTCCGCAAGAAATATTCCCGGTGTGAAAACCGCACAGGTAAATACACTCAATGTTTATGACATCATGAACGCTGACAAGCTGGTCATCGTCAAGGATGCCATCAGCAAGATCGAGGAGGTATATGCATGACAGCCCGTGACATCATCATTAAGCCTATCATCACTGAAAAGAGCATGGCAGGCGTAGCAAATGAAAAGAAATATACCTTCAAGGTTGACAAGAAGTCAACAAAGATCCAGATCGCCAAGGCTGTAGAAGAGGTTTTCGGCGTAAAGGTAGCAAAGGTCAACACTGTCAGCGTCAGAGGCCGTATGCGCCGTCAGGGCCGTTTCCAGGGCTATACACCTTCCTGGAAGAAGGCTTATGTTACACTGACTGCCGACAGCAAGACAATTGAGTTCTTTGAAGGCATGATGTAATACCTGATAAAACCCGTATGCTGCCGATGCATCTGCATCCGGCAGAAAAATTCAGGTATGAACCTGCGAAAATGTGTCGCAGGCAGAAGGAATGGAGAATCGCCGTTCTCCGCAAAGCCATCATGAGGAGAGTGAATTAAATGGCAATCAAGAATTATAAACCGACCAGCCCGGCAAGAAGAAATATGTCGGTTACTGATTACTCGGTTTTGTCAAAGGTTGAGCCTGAAAAGAGCCTGCTGGCTCCGCTCAACAAAAAATCAGGCCGTAACAGCTACGGCAGAATTACCGTTCGTCACAGAGGCGGCGGCAATCGCAACAAGTACAGAATTATCGACTTCAAGCGCCGCAATTTTGACGTGGAGGGCATCGTAAAGACCCTCGAATATGATCCGAACCGCAGTGCTCACATCGCACTTGTTGAGTATGCAGACGGTACAAAGAGCTATATCATCGCTCCTGTAGGCCTGAAGGTTGGCTACAAAGTAGTGTCCGGTCCTAACGCCGACATCAAGCCCGGCAATGCACTGCCGCTTTCCAACATTCCTGTTGGTACATTCGTTCACAACGTAGAGCTGTATCCCGGCAAGGGTGCTCAGCTGGCCAGAAGCGCCGGCAATATGGCACAGCTCATGGCAAAGGAAAACGGATATGCACTGCTCAGACTGCCCTCCGGCGAGCTGAGAAATGTACCGGAAAACTGCATGGCTTCTATCGGACAGGTCAGCAATATCGACCATGAAAATGTCAAGATCGGTAAAGCAGGCCGTAAGCGCAATATGGGTTGGAGACCGACCGTAAGAGGTTCCGTAATGAACCCGAATGACCACCCCCACGGCGGTGGTGAGGGTAAATCCCCCGTTGGCCGTCCGGGTCCTGTAACCCCCTGGGGTAAGCCCGCTCTTGGTTATAAGACCAGAAAGAATACCCGTTCCGATAAGCTGATCGTAAGACGCAGAAACGGCAAATAATAGGCGTGCAGAAAGGAGCTTTGTAATATGAGCAGAAGCATTAAAAAGGGTCCTTATGTGCAG
>CACYCV010000280.1 GCA_902772955.1 uncultured Ruminococcus sp. | reverse complement strand
TGCCGGGGGAAACCCTTTTTTGAAAAAAAGGGTTATCCCCCGAACCCCTTTCCAAAAAAACTTGTGTTTTTTTATCGAAGATTAACAAAAAAAGGGTATATTTTTAAAAATTGATTTCCCTGTCGCACATGACCGCGCTGGACGATAAACGGAGGGCAGTCTTTTATTCGTGGCTGGCATTTTTCATTTCTTCAAACTGCGCCTCATCAATGACGGTGACTCCCAGCGACTGAGCTTTGGTGAGCTTGCTGCCGGGATCCTCGCCTGCCAGTACATAATCGGTCTTTTTGGAGACAGAGGAAGCCGTTTTTCCCCCCAGCGACTCAATGATGGCAGCAGCCTCGGTGCGTTTGTAGTGGGGGAGGGTGCCGGTAATGACAAAGGTTTTGCCAAAGAGGGGATTGTCTGCCGAAACAGGCTTCTTTTCGCTGAGATTGCGGGTGTTGATGCCCAGAGAATGAATTTCCTCCACCAGCTGGCGTGTGGTAGGCAGGGCAAAATAAGCGGCGGCGCTCTGTGCCATAATTTCTCCGAAGCCCTCCATCTGAGCGATTTCTTCCTCTGAGGCAGCGGCAATAGCGTCCAGGGTACCGAAATGATCCGAAAGCAGCTTGGCGGCTCGCTGCCCGATATGACGGATGCCCAGTGCGTACACGATGCGGTACAGATCGTTGGCTCTGGACTTGTCAATCGCACGGATCAGATTATCTGCGGATTTTTCTTTTTTGTTTTCCAGGGTCATAATCTGTTCCTTTGTCAGTCGATATAGGTCCAGAGGAGAGGCAATCAGTCGACTTTCGGTCATCTGATGGAGCACTCGTTCTCCAAGGCCGTCAATATCCATGGCATCCCGGGAAACAAAATGAATCATGTGCCGCATCAGCTGTGCGGGACAATCTGTGTTGGAGCAGCGCAGAGCCGCTTCCCCGTTTTCATAGGCCACCGGTGAACCGCAGGAGGGACAGACGGCAGGCATCCGGAAGGGAACGGAGCCTTCCTTATGACGGGAGACGGATACGACCTCCGGAATGATTTCGCCTGCTTTCCGCAGGACAACAACGTCACCAATGCGGATATCCTTTTCCCGGATAAAGTCCTCGTTGTGAAGTGTGGCACGGCTGACAGTGGTGCCGGCCAGGGTGATAGGGGCAAAAATTGCGGTAGGTGTCAGTACACCGGTTCTGCCTACGTTGATTTCCACATCCAGCAGCTCCGTTTCCTTTTCCTCCGGAGGATATTTATAGGCTTCCGCCCAGCGGGGAAATTTGGAGGTGCTGCCTAACTGCTCACGATGGGAAAAACGGTCCACCTTGATGACGGCGCCGTCAATCTGGAAGGGCAGTTCTCCCCGCTGATTGCCGATGGATTCGATTGCCTCCAGCACTTCCTCTACCGTCCGGCAGGGCTGATAGAAGGGAAGGGTGATAAAGCCAAGCTCCCGGAGGTGATCCAGGGATTCCTTGTGGCTTGTGAGGACTTCCCCTTCGATCTGTTGGATGTTGAAGACAAAAATATCCAGCTTTCGTTCCTTGGTAACGGAAGCATCCTTCTGGCGCAGAGAACCGGCAGCGGCATTCCGGGGATTTTTGAAGGGCTTTTCCTCACGCTCCTCCTGGAGGGCTGTCAGCTCCTCAAAGCTTTGGACAGACATATACACCTCGCCCCGTACCTCCAGATAAGGCAGGGGCTTTTTCAGTTTCATGGGCAGGGAACGGATGGTTTTCAGGTTTTCGGTGATATCCTCTCCCACCAGACCGTCTCCTCTGGTGGAGCCTCTGACGAAAATGCCGTTGCGGTATTCCGCAGACACGGACAGGCCGTCGATTTTTGGTTCAACTACATAGAGGGGATCGGAGACGGTTTCCCGCACTCTTCTGTCAAACTCCCGGATTTCTTCATGGGAAAAGGAATCGTGCAGGCTTTCCATGGGAACCGTATGGGTGACCGGAGAAAATTTTGCGGCCGCTTCCCCGCCGACACGCCGGGTGGGGGAATCAGGGGTTTGCAGTTCCGGATGCTCCTGCTCCAGCTTTTCCAGCTCCCGCAGCAGCATATCGTAGTCATAGTCGCTGATTTCGGGAGCGTCCTCGTTGTAGTAACGATCATTGTGATAAAGGATAGCCGTCCGCAGTTCTTCTGCCCGTTGGCTCCAGTTGGTTTCATTCATTGGTTGTATCCTCCTTTGTTATCCTCCCACCGTCCGGGCAAAGCCCACGATCAGCGGCATGGTGATTACTGACAGCAGGGTAGACAGGGTTACCAGTTTGACGGACAAACCGGCGTCATTATCAAATTTAGCCGCAAACATGGTAGTGGCGGCGGCAGCCGGTGCAGAAGCGGCAATGACACAGGTGGTCAGTACGGTGCCCCGCAGACCGCAGACCATCATACCGCCGAATGCCAGCAGGGGAATGGCCACCAGCCGGAGCAGTACGCAGATGAAGCCTTTTCCGTCATGGAAGGCGTCCGTTATTCTGGACTGGGATAAATAGAATCCCACCACCATCATGGGAATAGGGGTGTTAAGGGAAGCCATGTAGCCAATCGGTTTTGAGATGATTTCCGGAACTGGCAGGGAGGTGAGAAAAATTACCAGTCCCACTGCCATACCGATAATACAGGGGTTCAGAATAATTTTCTTGGCAGAGAGGTCCTTGCCGCTGCCGGTGCTCAGCCATACGCCGAAGGTCCACATCACCACATTGAAGACAACGATATAGACGGCACCGAAAAACACACCGTCCGATCCCAAAAGCGCCTGCTGCAGGGGGAGGGACATATAGCCGCAGTTGGAAAAAATCAGGGCAAAGCGATAGACCCTGTTTTTTTCCGGCTTTTTATCATGAAACAACAGCATGGCAATGACAATTGTTCCGGCATGAATGCACAAAGCTGCCGCCACACAGGCCAGCAGCCCTCCCAGCATGGCGTGGTCAAAGGGACGGATGAAATTTGACACGATCACACAAGGGCTGACGATGTACAGGACAATATTGGTGAGGGACTTGACCGATTTTACATCCAGTATTTTGGCTTTCCCGCATAAGAATCCTACTGCAATGAGAATAAACAGCTGCAGTACCTGAGAACCCACCGTCAAAAAATTTTCAACCATTTTTTATTCCTTCTTGTTCCTTTTTCTGCGGGGGTGCCCCCGCGGGCAATGTGACGAGTACGTTTTTATTGTTTAGTGGAGTGTGTTGCCTTATCAACCCCTCCGTCACGGCTTACGCCGTGCCACCTTCCCTTGTCAGGAGAGGCTTGCAAAGCGTCCTTCCGGTTAAAAAAGAACCGCTCCGGAGCGCTCCGTAAGGAGCGTGAGGAGTGGAAGCCGCGGCAGTAAACTAAGACACGGCAAAATCAAGCGGAACGGAGTGGAGCAAGCCGCGAATCGACAGCGGAGGCACTCCGCACACGGCAAAACCGAGCGGAACGGAGTGGAGCAAGGCGCGAATCGTCCTGCGGGGTCACCCGCCCGCGAATCGTCCTGCGGGGTCACCCACCCGCGGGCAAAGCCCCAGGATGATCAGAGGCGGCTCTTAAAATCCGCGTAGCCGAATTCCTTCAACAGCTCGGTGCTGCTGTCCGGCTTCAACAGATAGATGGAGGGCAGGGGCATTCCGTTGAAGGTGTTATTCTTGACCATGGAATAGATAGCCATATCGGTAAAGATCAGCTTATCACCTATGGAAAGGGGCTTTTCAAAAGAATAATCCCCGATGATATCCCCGGCCAGACAGGTTGGACCTCCCAGACGATAGGTTCTGGACAGGACACCGGGTTCCCCTGACCCGATGATCATGGGACGGTAGGGCATTTCCAGCACGTCCGGCATGTGACAGGCCGCAGAGGTGTCCACGATGGCCAGATCCATGCCGTTTTTGGTCAGATCCAGTACAGAGGTAACCAGATAACCGGCGTTCAGGGCGACCGCCTCTCCCGGCTCTAAATAGACCTCCAGACCGTAGCGCTGTCGGATGCGTTCAATGCAACGGAGCAGGGTTTCCACGTCGTAGCCGGGACGGGTAATATGATGACCGCCGCCGAAGTTGATCCAGCGGATGCGGTCAAAAAATCTTCCGAATTTTTTTTCTACCACCGCCAGGGTGCGTTCCAGGGTATCAGCGCCTTGCTCGCACATGGTGTGAAAATGCAGACCGGAAATTCCCTCCAGAGCCGCTTCGTCAAAATTCTCCGGGGTAATGCCCAGCCGGGAATTGGCAAAGCAGGGATTATACAGGTCTGTTTCGATTTCCGAATACTCCGGATTGATGCGAAGACCGAAAGAAACCTCCGGATGCCGCTGCGCTTTTTCCTGGAAATGCCGCCACTGGGACAGGGAATTCAGGACGATATGATCGCAGAAGTTCAGAAGCTCGTCAAATTCCTCATCCCGATAGGCGGGCGAAAAAACGTGAACCTGCTTTCCGGGCATTTCTTCATGGGCCAGTCGGGCTTCATACAGGCCGCTGGCGGTGGTGCCACTGAGATACCGGGCGATCAGGGGATAAACATGATAGGCAGAAAAAGCCTTCTGCGCCAGCAAAATATGACAGCCTGTCTGCTGTTCAATGCTGTGCAGAAGGGTAAGATTGTCGGTCAGAGCCTGCTGGTCGATGACATAGCAGGGGGTGGGTAGCGTCAGAAGACTGTCTGTGTTCCGGTTCATCATGATTCTCTCCTCGTTTTTTGGTATCCTTCAACCGAAAACTGCCAAGAGAAACGTTTCATCCCTTGACAGTTTTGGCTTGGACTGTATGCGGTTATGGTGCCCGCCTGACGGTTTTTCGGTACCGGCGGACAGGACGAATTATTTGAAGGGCTTGTGCCGGTATTTCTGCAGGGCGATTTCGTAAGCGCGGACGTATTGCTTGGCCATACCGGTATTGTCAGAGGTGACCAGGGAATCCCGGACGATCTGACGGATACGGCGGCGCTTTTTTTCGTCCAGCTTGGCAAGGGTTTTCAGATAACCGGCAAATTCGGCTTTTTTGTTGAAGACAAAGCCGTTGACACCGTTTTTGACGGTTTTGTGGACGATTTTTTCCTTGTCCTCCTTCACCAGCACCGGCAGTCCGCAGGCCATGGCTTCCACAAAGGACATGGATACCAGACTGTCTTCGGCAGAACAGACATAAATGTCGCAGGCGGAATAGATATCCGGCATGATGGTATTGGCCACAGAACCGGCAAAGAACACCATGTCCTCAATTTTCAGTACCTTGCACAGCCGCTGCAGGTATTCCGTTTCGGTGCCGTCTCCCACAATCAGCAGCTGAATGTTGTCTGTTTTTTTGATGTGCTGGGAAAAGGCTGTCAGCATGAATTCCAGATTCTTTTCAACGGTCAGCTTCCCGGCAAATACTGCCACGGTGGCCCGCTGGGAAAGGCCAAGACGGGTGCGCATCTTCCGGATGGAGGTCTTGGTAGCATTATGATAATCAAAGCGTTCCATATCGGTGTTGGAACGGATCAGCATGACCTTTCGCTTGCGGTCGGCCTTCTGGACAAAAATGGAGGCTCTGCTGCAGGAGGAGGTCACCACGTCCGCGTTGTCCAGCATATCCCGGAAATGCTGCTTTTCAAAGTAAGTTTTCACATTCCAGACCATCTTGGATTTGTCGGCGGCATTGCGGTCCATAAAGTAGTCGTGAATGGTAAATACCACCGGCGCGTTGGTTTTGTCCGCGACAATCAGCCCCATGTAGCCGATTTTGGTATCCGTATGGATATGCACCACGTCCGGTTGAAAGCTGGCAATGAAGGAGATGATCTTGGGGTCATTATAGCTGCGGCATTCATAGCCGTATTTGTTATTGGTCTTTTTGGCAGGACAGCGGATGACACCATTTTTGTAGGTGGCATCCTGTATATGGGGAGAGGAAGTGACGATTACCACCTGATGGAAGAGGCTTTCCAGTCCTTGCTTCAAAACGTCAACATAGCTGGAAATACCGCTGACATAGGGGGCTATGACTTCGGTAAAAATCAAAATGCGCATACTATCACCAATTATCGTTTATTGTATTCCTAATTATATCATGCTCCAGGTGGAAACAAAAGAGTTTTTTTTATTTCTATAATTTATTGTTAAATTTATAAGAAACCCCTTTTAAAAATTAAAAAAATAGTATATAATGAATGAATAAGAAAATGCGGCCGGAAAACGGCTTTTTGCGTTTCGGCTTGTTCCCGGCTTTTCGGGACAGGGATGCGTCAGGAAAAGACGAAGGATCGGAGCACATCGGGAGGCAATCCCGACAGTTATCAAGCGGAGGTGTCACTATGGAATCAAAATTTTCTGTTTCTCTGGCAAAGGTTATCAAGGAAATTGATCTGGAGGTATCCTATATGCCGGACGATCCCGAAAATATCAAGATCGTTTCAAGGGATATTACCAGACCCGGTCTGGAGCTAACGGGCTTTCTGGACTTTTTTGATAATACCCGTGTCATGATTTTCGGCAATACCGAAAACAGCTATCTCAATAAGTTCAGTACGGAGCAGCGATTCCATGTGATTGAGCGGCTGTTTTCCCTGCTGCCCCCGGCCATTATCGTGACAAGAAATATTATTCCCTATGGAGAGCTGATGTCGGCAGCTGAAAAATATAAAATTCCGGTGCTGCGCTCCGCAGAAACCACCTCGGTACTGTCTGCTTCTCTGATCTCTCTTCTGAATACGGAGCTGGCTCCCAGGGTGACCCGTCACGGCGTTCTGGTAGAGGTCTATGGTGAAGGCCTGCTGATTGTAGGCGACAGCGGTGTGGGTAAAAGTGAAACGGCCATTGAACTGGTCAAGAGAGGACACCGGCTGATTGCGGATGATGCCGTAGAGATCCGACGGATTTCCAATAAGCAGCTGATCGGTTCATCTCCTGCCAATATCCGTCATTTTATTGAGCTGCGCGGCATAGGTATCATTAATGCCAGAAGGCTTTTCGGTATGGGCTCGGTCAAGATGAGTGAAAAAATCGATATGGTTATTAACCTGGAGCAGTGGGACAGCAAAAAGGTCTATGACCGGATGGGTATCAGCAACGAAATGACGGAAATCCTTGGCAACCAGGTGCCGATTCTCACCATTCCCGTCAAGCCGGGACGAAATCTTGCCGTTATTATCGAAGTGGCCGCCATGAATAATCGTCAGCGGAAGATGGGCTATAATGCTGCCCGGGAGCTGTTCCAGCTGCTGGGACTGGAGCTTCCGGAGGAAGAGGACAACGGCGGCGTCAAGACCATTCCCTTCTGATAAAAAATGCCGGGATTTTTTTCGGAACCGGCATAACGACAGGTGTTCAGAATCAACCATGTGAACGGAAAACGGAGCGCTGCTCCCAGTGAGGTAACTATGATCAGTAAAGAATTAATCCAACAGATCCGTAAGGAAAATACGGAAGTGACTCTCAATGAGCCAATGAAAAATCATACCAGTTTTCGTATCGGCGGTAATGCCGATTGCTTCTGCGAGGTCAGGGATATCCGTTCCCTGAAAAATATCATCCTGTTGTGCCGGGACTATGACACGCCCTATTTTATTCTGGGACTCGGATCCAACCTGCTGGTGTCGGATCAGGGAATTGAGGGGGTTGTCATCAGGCTTGGAGGGGAATTCAATGAAATCACCCTGACGGACAACAATATGGTGCGCTGCGGCGCCGGGTCAACACTGGCAAGGCTTTGTAACTTTGCCAAGAATATGTCCCTGGGCGGACTGGAATTTGCCTGGGGCATTCCCGGTTCCGTGGGCGGTGCCGTTTATATGAACGCCGGTGCCTACGGCGGTGAAATCAAGGATACCGTGGTGGCGGTGGTCTATATGGATAAAAACGGCAGAATCGGGAAATACTCCGGGGAGGAGCTGGATTTTTCCTATCGTCACAGTGCTTTTACAGAAAAGGACCATATTATCCTGAATGCCACCTTTCAGCTGACCCACAAGCCCCAGCATCAGATTGCGGAGCAAATGCAGGAGCTAATGGAACGCCGCAAGACCAAGCAGCCTATCAATCATCCCAGTGCCGGAAGTGTGTTCAAGCGTCCGGAGGGATATTATGCGGCAGCCCTGATTGAAGAATGCGGTCTCAAGGGCTATTGCTACGGCGGCGCTCAGGTCAGCCCCAAGCATTCCGGTTTTATTGTCAATGACAATGGTGCCAGCGCACAGGATGTGCTGGGACTGATTGACTACATCCAGAGGGTAGTTAAGGAACAGAAAAACGTGGATTTAAACTGCGAGGTTAAATTTATCGGGAGGGCATAACCGGTGTGCCGCTGTATGGCAGACGGAAGCTGCTTCTGAGGTGCGGTTTGGCAGAAAACCGCAGGGAAAAAGGGTGAAGCTATGGAATTTATCATTATCACAGGTCTTTCCGGTGCCGGCAAGTCCGTTGCCATGCGAAGTATGGAGGATATCGGTTACTATTGCGTGGATAATATCCCGCCGATGCTGCTGCCGACCTTCTATGATCTGTGCGAAAAATCATCGGACGAACACATGAAAAAAATTGCCGTTGTAACGGACGTGCGGGCGGGAGACGTCTTTGCCGATCTGTTTGATGCACTGGATACTTTAAAGGCGGATATGAAGAAATATAAGATTCTGTTTCTGGATGCCAGGGATGATGTGCTGCTGCATCGCTATAAAGAAACCCGCCGCAGACATCCTCTGATTGATGTCAGCAAGGGCTCTACCGAAAACGCTGTCATTCTGGAGAGGAAGCTTCTGATGAAGGTCAAGGCACGGGCGGATTATGTCATTGATACCACTCTGCTGTCCGGTTCTCAGCTCAAGGAACGGGTTTCGGCACTGTTTCTGGGCAATGCGTCCCTGGGAATGACCGTGACCTGTATGTCCTTCGGCTTTAAGTACGGTATCCCCTCCGAAGCAGATCTGGTGTTTGATGTGCGCTGTCTGCCCAATCCCTTCTATATTCCGGAGTTGAAGGAACATACGGGGCTGGAGGCCTGCGTATTTGATTATGTGATGCAGTTTGAACAGTCAAAGGGCTATGCGCAGCGGCTGTTTTCCCTGGTGGATTTTACGCTGCCGCTGTATCTTTCGGAGGGGAAGAGTCAGCTGGTAATCGCCACCGGCTGTACGGGAGGCAAACACAGATCCGTGACCATGACAAGAGTGCTGTATCAGCATATTCTGGAATCCGGACAACGGGTGATTGTCCATCATAGAGATATCGGGAACCACTGAACCGGACGGTCCGACGCCTTCCCGAACACGAAGGGAGATGCGGTATGTCCTTTTCCAAAGAAACCAAGGAGGAGCTTTGCAAAGCGAAGGCTCTGACAGAGGAACAGAAAAACGCACTGACTTATGGCATGGTGCTGTTTTCCAAGGCCTTTTCTCCTTCCGGGATTTCCATGACCACGGAATCCCGCGGTGCCGCCATGACCTATTCGGAGACGCTTTCTTCTCTGACGGGGGTTATTGTGGAGCTGAGTATCAAGCTGACCCGGCGGGGAGGAAAAAACCAGCTGTTTACCCTGCGGGTTCCGGACAAAAACGACTGCGCGGCGGTGTTTGACCGCTTCGGCCATCGTTCCGGGCAGCCAAGTCTGCGAATTAACCGGGGCAATATTGACGGAGAGGACAGTGTGCCCCATTTTTTGCGGGGCGTATTTTTAGTGTGCGGCAGTGTAACGGATCCCGATAAGGATTATCACCTGGAATTTTCCGTTCCTCACAAAAATCTTGCTGCCGATCTGGAAAGAATTATTTCCGAAATTGAGGAATTCCATACCGAACCCCATACTGTTCTGCGTAAGGGGAGCTATGTGGTCTATCTCAAGGGCAGCGACCCCATACAGGATATGCTGACCTATATGGGAGCGCCTATGTCGGCACTTCACATGATTCAGAGTAAAATGGTCAAATCCGTCCGTAACCGGGTGAACCGCCGGATTAATTCCGAAACCGCCAACAGCAACAAAACCGCAGCGGCTTCTGTTCGTCAGCTGCAGGCAATCCGTCTGATCCGCGACAAGCGGGGGCTGGACTATCTCCCGGACGAGCTGCGGGAGCTGGCACTGCTGCGTCTGGAATATCCAGAGTATAATTTGCGGGAGCTGGGCAATGCGCTCCGGGAACCGATCAGCCGTTCCGGTGTGAATCACCGTCTGCATCGGATTATGGCGATAGCCGAGGAGTTGAGCGGCCAATGAAAAGTATTCTGCACTATTTGTACCGTTTTTTGTCCGAAGGAACGCTGCCGGTGCTGATATTTCTGCCCTTTTATCTGCTTGTACGTGTCGGCATCCTTACTTGGCGGAGGAATCGCTTTCCCGAGGGCAGGCCGGATCCCGTTCGGGAAACCGTGATGGCGTTTTTTTGTGTGTACCTGATGATGCTGTTTACCCAGACCTTCCTGACCAATCCCGGTCCGAACGAGGTGCGTCTGGTTCCCTTTGAGGTGATTATAGAGGAATGGCAGAAAAGCGGCGAAAGTGACAGCGACCGGCAGCTGTTTATTTTTAATATTTTAGGAAATATTGCGGTTTTTGTTCCGATTGGTACACTGGCAGCTTTTTTGTTCCGGAGAGGCTTCTGTCACACGGCGGGAGTAGGCTTCTGCCTCTCACTGTTGATCGAAACCGTTCAGATTCCTTTAGACAGAACCACTGACGTGGATGATCTGATTCTGAACACCCTTGGAACGGTCGTCGGATACGGATGTTATCGGGTCGGCAGTTTTCTGCTGAACAAAAAAACTGCCGCAAAAGCGGCAGCAAAGTGATTCTGCGGGCAGCTGATTCTTATTGGAACAGCTGCTTCTATTTTTTTGCGGAAAGGGAGGGATGGCACACCGGGCAATCCTCTGCAGTATCCGGCAAAGCAATCCTGCGGAAGGTCATGGAAAGGGCGTCAAAGATCAGCAGCCTTCCGGTGAGCAGTTCTCCTGTTCCTGTGAGATATTTGATGGCTTCGGTGGCCTGCAGACAGCCGATGACCCCCGGTACCGTGGAGAGAATAGCCTTTTCCTCAGGCATGACAGGTTCTTCGGGGGGATGTTGAAAAATACAGCGGCAGCAGGGTCCCTTTCCGGGAACATAGGTCATGAGCTGACCTCCGAAGCGTGTGACGCCGGCATGGGAAAACGGCATCCGATGACGGACGCAGGCATCGTTGATGAGGAATTTGGATTCGAAACTATCGGTAGCATCAATAACGAAATCATAACCGTCCAGCAGGCTGTCAATGGTCTGTTCATCCGCCCGGCAGCAGGTGGCAAGCAGTTTTACATCGGGATTCAGATGTTCCAGGGACTCTCTGGCAGATTGAATTTTTTCTCTTCCCAGGTCGTTGGTGCCGTGCAGAATCTGCCGCTGCAGATTGGACAGCTCCACCCGGTCACTGTCTGCCAGTCCCAGTGTTCCCACTCCGGCAGCGGCCAGATACAGGGCAGCCGGTGAACCAAGTCCTCCGGCACCGATAATCAGAACACGCCCTTGCAGCAGCTTTTTCTGTCCTTCCTCTCCGAATTGATTCAGAATCAGGTGACGGGCGTAGCGCTGCCGCTGCATTTCAGAAAGCTCCATGGTTTTCCCTCCATCAGCCGCCGGCAAGGGTATACAGGAGAATGGAGAATACTCCCAGAACCATCATAATGCAAAGAATCAGGCTGACAATGCGGATGATTTTTTTCCTTTTTTTTGACATAGTGTTCACTCCGTTTCGTTATGAATCATTCCCTCTGGCTCCCACTCGAAAAACGGCGGGGAAGACAACCCTATTGTATAGCAAACGGCGCCGTCTGTCAACCGCCCTTCCACCCGGCGGGTGACCCCGCTGGACGTGTTCGCGCCTTGCTCCACTCCGTTCCGCTTGATTTCGCCGTGTCCAGCTTTACTGCCGCGGCTTC
>CACYCV010000279.1 GCA_902772955.1 uncultured Ruminococcus sp. | reverse complement strand
GAAAATCATATATGATAAAATGCCTGAGCACTTGATTTCATGCGAGTTTCCAGCTTTTTTATACAATCAGGTTTCACGGATTCAGGTGTTATCACTGAAAAAGAAGACAATCATAAAAAGTTTTGCCGGCCTTTTCAAAGGATGCGGGGTCCATGGGGCGGTGCCCCTGGTCGCTGTCCGCAGACAGCGAAACTCTTTGGGGGTTTGGGAAATCGTCCTTGATTAATCATTGCCGCAGTTTTTGTCATAGATAATTTTTAATCCGATCAGCAGCAAATCGTTGTTGAGAATAACCTTGTGACGGCAGCAGGGAATGATTTTTTGCGCCAGACCGCCGGTAGCGATAACGGTGGGTGTTCCTTCGATTTCTTCACTCATCCGGTCAATCATTCCGTCAATCATCGCTGCGTTGCCGAAGACCAGTCCGGAACGCATACAATCCGCTGTGTTGGTACCAATGGCTTTTTTGGGCGGAAACAACCCGATGCTTTGCAGCTGGGCAGCATTTCTGGTGAGAGATTCCATGGAAACCACCACTCCCGGTGCAATAATTCCCCCACGGTAGCATCCTTCCTTGTCCACAACGCAGATGGTGGTGGCTGTACCCATATCAATCACCATCAACGGCTTTGGATACAGGGCGATGGCGGCTACAGCGCCTACGGCGATATCACTGCCAAGCTGTGCAGGATTGTCAATTTTGATGTTGAGTCCTGTTTTGATGCCAGGACCTACAATCAACGGAGTTTTTCCAATGACCATTTCTACAGCCAGCTGCAGGATGGAGGTCAGCTGCGGTACCACAGAGGAAATGATGCCGCCCCGGAAGCAAGAGGGGTTGATCTGGTGCAGTTCCAGCAGGGTTTTGAATTGCACAGCGTATTCGTCCTCGGTTTTCTTTTTGTCTGTACTGATCCGGCATGAAAAGACAGCAGCACCGTTTTGATCAATCCCGCCGAATACGATATTAGTATTACCTACGTCAATAGCAAACAGCATAGTGGGTTCTCCTTCTATCATTGTTTATCGTGTGTCAGTGTTCGGATTTTTTGTCAACCAGATGAATGTCCAACTGGTTGAAGGGAATCTGAATATGATTGGTATCCAGCGCTTTTTTTATGCTTTCCTTCATTTCCTCCAACATATCCCAGTATTCGATGGATTTGCACCAAATCCATACGCTCAGATCGACACTGCTTTCGTTGAGCTTGTCCACCGCCACACGATTCTTTTTTTCCTGGATGACACGGTCGTTATTCCGGATCAGATCCATAATTACCTCTCTTGCTTTGCCGATATCCTCACCGTAGGCAATGGGTACAATCAGATCAATGCGCCGCTCCTCCTGAACAAAGTAGTTGACGATGTTGTTGGAGGTCAGCCTTGAATTGGGAATCAGCACCTCCTTGTTGTCGTAGGTGCAAAGGGTTGTGTACATCATTTCGATTTTGACCACCTTTCCCTTGAGGCCTTCCGTTTCCAGGTAATCTCCGACTTTAAACTTCTTGCTCAGAATAATAAGTGTTCCGCTGGCAACATTGGAAAGACTGTCCTTTAATGCCAGTCCGATGGTCACCGTGGCAGCTCCGAGGGTGGCAATGATGGTGGTCATATCCAGTCCCAGGCTGGACAAAATACAGATGATCAGGACTGTTTTTAAAGCAGCATTGATCAAAGAACGTAAAAAGGATGTTACCGTGGGGTCGGCCTTTGATTTTATGAGTCCTTTGGAAATCAGCTTGCTGACAAATTTGATTACCCACCAGCCGATGATCAATATCAGCAAGGCTTGTATCAGATGAGGCAGGTAGCCGATAAACCATTTGTAGGCACCGTTCATCCAGTTCTGGACGGCGTTGGGGTCGCCGGTTTGATCCAATAGTAATTGATTCATGCGATAATCCTTCTTTCTCTTGTCAGATTCAGGCTTCGTAGAGATTATACCATATTTCCCTATAATTGAAAATCTTTTTTTATAAAAATTACAATTGTGTTTGCAAAAATAACAATTATAATGTATTATATAGAAAGAGAGCCAGATTTCAGCCAAAAGGGGTTTAAGGACAATGGAACAGCTGATGAATCGGAATATGAAAAATGATGTGATTTATTACGGAATTTACAGTACCGCCGACGATATGTGGAACGGTACGGATGTGTTGTGTGCGGCAAGAAAACGTTTTTTTGAAACGGGTACCAAGCAGAAAAAACGCAGCAGTATTCAGTCGGAAAACCAGATCTTTCATTTTAATTATTCCATTGAGGCGGGCGAAGTGCTCAAGTATAAGAAAATGAAAGCCGGTCATTCTGTGGAGCGGGTCGCCGAAACGCCGGAGGGCTATTGTGTCGAGACGATTGATGATCAGAGGAAGCCCTTGAAGCGGGTATATTATAACCTTCAGCATCTGTGGCTCAGAACGGACTATCTCAGTGCTCCGGACAATAGTATCAGTCTGTCTGTGAGTCCGTCGGAATCCGGTGACCAGCCTGTTTTGCTTTGCAAAACTGCCAGACAGACGGAAACCCTGATTCCGTTTCAGGTTTCCTTGGATAAGGAACTGACTCAGAGGTTGAATGTTCTGACCTGTGAACCGAAGATTTTTTGTGTTACCAGCTACGGCAGCTTCTATTACTGCACAGAAAAGGAAGCGGAACTCCGAGAGGAGGCGCTGAAAACCCTTTTGCAAGAGAAGGAGGAAAACGAATCGAAGGAATCTGCCTCCCGTCAGACGGATTCGGCCTTTGTGGTGGCTGTGGCAGAGGCGAACTCCTCCGTGGCTCCCAAGTCCTTTAATCTGAAAAACAGCCCGGAAATTCGTATTGATGAAGAAGCATTGTCCGAACCGGAAACGGAAGCTTCTTCCGGAACAGAGACTGATTCTTCCTCCGGAAAGGAAGCTGTCCATCAGAAAAAAGAAGCACCAGAAAAGTCCGGGGAAAATGTCGTAGATAATCCTTCTGTACCGGAAAAAGTCAAAGAAGCTGCTGAGTCGGACGGAAATGGCCGGACCTCCTTTGTTGAAGCAGCAGAAGCTCCCGGTCTTCCGGAAGCAGACGGTCTGCCGGAAGAATCTGACGATTCTATGAGGACAAACAGTGACACTCCGGCGACTGCGGAAAAACCAAAACGTTCCGTTGTCAAGAAAACCACCGTGAAAATGACGGATTCCCCTCAGGAAGCAACCAACGATTCCAAAAGAAAAGCGGCCGGGAACAAGCAGTTCTCCGCATCCGACCGGTTGTCTGAGAAGGACAAAGCGTCACAGGAGGAGGCAGCGGAACCGGTGGAGGTTCCGCTGTTCGGTATTGCAAAGGACGAACCTGCCTCCGTTTATGAGAGGGTCTGCTCCTTTGCCAATGATTGTCCCTATGAAACAGTGGATAAGCAGATTATTGAATCCGGAGGAAGACAGTATTATTACTTCGGAGATCTGGTGGATAACCAGCGCAGCGGCAGAGGCAGAACTGTGATGAAAAACGGTGAGACAGCTTATGAAGGCGGTTATCGGGAGGATAAGCGGGACGGCTTTGGCGTCTATTATTATAAATCCGGAAAACTCTGCTACGCAGGCGGCTGGAAGCAGAATCAACGGGACGGTTTAGGCATTGCATTTTCACCATCGGACGGCGGTTTGATTGCCGGACGATGGGAAAAGGATGAATCGGTGGGAGTGGCTTCCCATTATGATGCAGAAGGTCATCTCCTTTACACCGGAACCGTAGCAAACGGGAAGCGCAGCGGTGCGGGCATCACCTATCACAAAGCCGATCAGACTTTCTTTGTCGGCAAATACAAGGACGGTATTTTTCTGGAAACCGGAACGCAATTCAGTGCCCAGGGAGTGCTGCTTTATACCGGAGGATATCAGGATCACTGCCGTTCGGGGGAAGGAACCTCCTACCGGGAGGATGGCAGTATCCACTATCAGGGACAATGGCTTCATAACCAATATGACGGTCAGGGAACCCTGTATCTGGATGACGGCAGCAGTATTTCCGGCAGCTTTAAAAACGGCAGGGCAAATGGAAAATGTACCCTTACCAATGCGGACGGTATGGTAGTATATATCGGCAGCTTTATGGAGGATGCCTATAACGGTACCGGGCGCTTGTTTTCCGAAGACGGTTCCTATGCGGAGGGGCGCTTTGTAGACGGTGAACCTACCGGTGTTTTTTATGAGTACAACGCACAAAAGCAGCTTGTTTACTGCGGAGAGTGGGAGGATATGCACCGTAACGGACGCGGCATGGAATACCGTGACGGGGAAAAATGTTATGAAGGCGATTTCCGTGACGCACAGTACCATGGAGAAGGCAAGCTCTTTGAAAAAGGGGCAACTGTCTATTCCGGTTCCTTTGTCCATGGAAAAAGAGAAGGCTTTGGGGTGGAATACCGGGACAACGAGCCATATTATAAGGGGATGTGGAAGGATGATCAATATAACGGATGCGGCATCCTTTATGAAAACAACGAAGCGGCCTATATCGGTTTCTTCTCAGAAGGAAAGCGGAACGGTCGTATCAATCAGATTAAGGATCGGGCAATTTTCCGCAAGTCTCTCTATACCAATGATGAGCTGACCTATACCTGCGAATATGAACAGGACGGATCCCTGGTGTATTATGGCAATATGAGCGGAGAAATGCGCAGCGGAATGGGATGCACCTTTCATCATAATGCGGAAAAGCAGTTTGAAGGAATTTTTCGGAACAATGAACCTGATAAAGCCATGAAGGTTTTTCTGAAGGAGCTGCCGGAACTGCCTGTCTGTCCGGAGCTGGATCATACGGAATACGCCCTTTATCGTGTTACTCCTGAATATATCATTGAAAAGAATCTGACCATCGGAAATCATAGCGGCATCTATACCGGACGCCTTAAAAACGGTCAGCCGGAGGGCAGCGGAACCATTCTGTTTTCCGATCATCGTTATACCGGCTTTTTTTCCGAAGGAAAGCCGAAGGGAGAGGGTGTCGTCTATCTGCGCGACGGAGAGGAATGTAAGGGGATTTTCAAAACGGAATCCTTTGCTGACTGTAAAACCCTGGTGATGGCGGATATTACCTATTTCTATCAGGAAATCCTTTGAAAAGCATAAGGAGCAGCCTATGAAAACACTATTCGTATCCGATCTGGACGGAACCTTGCTCAACAAGCAGGCCAGACTGACGCCTCAAAGTGCCGGAACGATCAGAAATCTGATCCGACAGGGAATGCTGTTTACCGTGGCTACTGCCAGAAGTCAGTCTGCCATTGGCTTTCTCCGGGAATTGGATATTATGATTCCCAGTATTCATCTCAATGGGGTACTGATGTATGATTATCGCAGCAAGAGATATATCGATTGTGTCCCCATGGAAGTGTCCACTGCCAGAGAAATAATCCGGATTCTGAAATCCTTTGATAGGATGTCCTTTATGTACCGTTTTGACAGGGACTGCGGCATTCATGTATCCTTTGAAAAGCTTTCCAATGAAGTTGAACGGAATTTTTTTGAGGTAAGAAAGAACAGCGATTATAAGAGCTTTTGCCAGACAGAACACATTACGGTGGGAGAAGATGACAAGATTATCTACTTTACAATGGTGGATGCCTATCAGCGGCTTTTGCCCATTTATCAGGCGATACAGGCGCTGCCGGAGGCTAAGGCAACCTTATATCGGGACAATTATACAGAGTATTATTTTCTGGAGGTATTCAGCAGCCGTGCTACCAAAGCAGCCGGTGTGATGAAGCTGAAAAAAATGCTGGGAGCGGACCGGGTTGTTGCTTTCGGAGATAACCTGAACGATCTGGAGATGCTGCATCTTTCCGATTATGGCATTGCTGTGGCAGATGCGGTGGAGGAGGTCAGACAACAGGCCGATCTGGTAATCGGTGCCAGCGATGATGATGGCGTTGCCGATTACCTACAGTCCTTGTATGAGTCAGGCTACGATAAATTCTGAAGAGAAGAACAATGCAGCATGGCTTCTCGTCAGTGCCCGACAGGGATGCTTCCTGTTCCTGCGTTCAAAAACAGTCAATAAAAAGAGTCGATGAAGGAATCATTTCATCGACTCTTTTTTATGAAGGGAGAGGGATGCGGACTTCTCCGCGATGCCCCTTAGTTATTTAGCGGGGCCGGAGCTGATGGTGATGTAGATGGAGGAATTGGATTCCTTATCGCCGGCATTATGGTTCTTGTAGCCGATGACTTTTCCTTCCTCGACTGTATCGCTGGGAGTGCTGATACCATAAACAATAAAGCCTCTGGAATTCAGCAGCTTGACGGCGGTTTCAACGGACTGGCCTCCGATGACCGGCAGCTCTCGTTCGGCAGAACCAAGGCTGACAGTCACAACGATTTTAGGTACATTGTTGGGATCCTTTTTAACCCGGACGCCTTCGGCAGGACTCTGGGCAATAATCAAGCCTTCTTCATATTTTTCACTGTATTCATCAGACTTCTTGACAAGAATATAATCCGAGCTGTTATTCACAACATCCTCATAGCGGCGGCCGATCAAGTTGTCAACCGGGAACATATCCGATTCATCCGTAACCGTGCTGACCTCAGCTTCCTGTGCGACTTCTTCCTTGGGATTAAAAAAGGAGGAAACCTGATCGGGGTGATTGACAACCCAGAAGATCAATGCACCCAAAAGAATCAGCAAACAGGCAAGAATTGAAAGAATCACCCATACAAAACCAGGAACGCCCTCTTTTTTTCTGGGATAATAGTTTTCGGCAGCTTCGCTCTGTATGGCGTTCCGATTGGCTTCCGTCCGGATTGCCTTGACAGTAGGAGCCGAGGAAAGCTGATTGCGCATCTCTTCAAATGTGGAAATACGGTTCAGCTTCTGAACCTGCAGACCTCCCGACAGTGCAGAAACGATGTGGGGGGGAAGTCTCTTAAACACAGAGGTGGGAATAGAAAGCTTCCCGTCAGACTTCCGGACATTGCCGTTTTCTGGCAGCCGACCGGTCAGTGCATAAAACAGGGTTGCTGTAAATCCGTAGACATCTGTGGATTCATCCAGAACACCGATTTCCTTGTACTGCTCGGGAGCAGCACATCCATCCATTAATTCCGGATCAAAGAAACCGCCTGTCTGACGGATTTCTTTGATAGCAAAATCTGTCAGACGGAGCTTTCCGGAGACAGTGACAACCAGATTATCCGGTGAAATCGCATAATGTCCGATTCCTGCTTCGTGCAGGGAGGATAAGGTAGACAGCAGCGGCATAAATAAAGGTCTGGCGGTGTTCCAGTCAATGCTGCCGTTGCGTCTGTTAATGTATTCCGTAAAGGGGATGGATTCATATTTTTCCGAAACCGTATAGGAGACACCGTTTTCTTCAAAAATATCAAAAACCGGTGCAATGGCATTGAGTTCCCGCAGTCTTGCGATGCTTCTGTAGTAGCTTAAATAGGTTTCATTCAGCTTCAGGAACTGATCTTCATAGCCGTTTCGGATGACGACTTTTTTCTTTCCGTTAGCACGGCCGCAAATACCGGCAGGCATGAATTCGCTGATAATCACTGCAGAACCCATTGTTTTGCAGTAGCCGATATATTTTGCGCCCTCCGCATTATTGCTGAGCTTTTTACCGATAATGTATTTTCCTTCCTGAAGCTCAGCTCCCAGCGGTAAAAACGGTGCATTTTGTACAGAGGTGCTGTCAAACCCACAAAAGGGGCAAACCTGCTCCCCGTTATTATTCTGCATACAGCCAAAACAAAGCTGTGCCATAGATTATTCCGCCATTCTCCGTACTGAAGTTTTAACAGGCAAAGCTGTACGGCCTTCTTCACCCGATATATCCTTAAGATTATAGCACAAACCCAATGCAAAATGCAAGTTTTTCATGGCTTTTCTTTTTATCTATAACAAAATTGTAAAAATATCAACAAAAAAATGTGTCGGCTTCTTCTTTACCTTTGGTGTTTCGCTGTCTGCGGACAGCGACCAGGGGTTCCACCCCATGGACCCCGCAGCCTTTAAAAAGGCTGGCGAAACTTTTGCGG
>CACYCV010000278.1 GCA_902772955.1 uncultured Ruminococcus sp. | reverse complement strand
TGGCTTGAAAGAAAGTTGTTTCTGAAAGTAAGTGCCACTAAAACAAAGGTTGTAATACTAATATTCAATTAAACGATAAAATAAAGTATCGCCAGCCTTTGAAATGGCTGGCGATACTTTTGTGGTTGCAAAGCGTTTTTCGGGCAAATCGCACCCGCTCCAGAGCGCTCCGTGAGAAGCATGACGAGCGAAAGCCGCGGCGATAAAGTCAGAACGGCAAAACCGAGCGGAACAGAGTGAAGCACGACCCAAATTGACAGCGGAAGCACTTCGCCGTCCTGCAATGTCACGCACCGAAGGATTGACGGTTGGTCTTTATGACTGTTCCTGTTTGCGGCGGTAATCTTCCAGTGCAGCCTGAATGGCTTCTTCCGCCAGAACAGAGCAGTGCATCTTATAATCCGGCAATCCGTCCAATGCCTCTGCCACTGCTTTATTGGTCAGCTCCATGGCGTCCTCTACACGCTTTCCCTTGATTAATTCCGTTGCCATTGAACTGGATGCAATGGCGCTGGCACAGCCAAAGGTTTCAAACTTAACGTCCGTGATAATGTTTTCGTCAATTTTCAGGTACATTTTCATGATGTCGCCGCATTTAGCGTTGCCGACCTCTCCGATTCCGTCCGCATTCTCGATAATTCCCACATTGCGCGGGTTCATAAAATGATCCATTACTTTTTCACTGTATAGTGCCATGATGATTCCTCCTATTTCAAAATAAATTCTTTTTTTCCTTCTGTCAGGTCCCTCCAGACAGGGGAGAAGCTTCGGAGATGGGCTACGACCTCTTTGACAGAGTGAATGATATAATCCGCTTCTTCTTTGGTAATTGTTTCTCCGATGGTTAGCCTGAGAGAACCGTGAGCGACGTCATGAATCCTGCCAATGGACAGCAGCACATGGCTGGGATCTAATGCTCCGGATGTGCAGGCACTTCCGGAGGAAGCGGAAATGCCTCTCTGATCCAGCAGGATCAGAATGGATTCCCCCTCAATGCCCTCAAAGCTGAAATTGACATTACCGGCAAGTCTCTTTCGGGCATCTCCGTTCAGAGCACTGTGGGGAATTTCTGACAGCCCCTGAATGAGATAATCCCGTATTTTCTCCATGTGAGCATTGTTTTTTTCCATAGCGGCAGCGGATTCCTTTAGTGCGGTTGTCATGGCGGCAATCCCGGGAAGATTTTCTGTTCCGGCTCGTTTGCCCCTTTCCTGTGCACCGCCTTCTATCAGGTTGTGGATAACGATTCCTTTCCGAACGTACAGAAATCCCACACCCTTCGGACCGTGAAATTTGTGGGCCGATGCCGAAAGCATATCAATATTCTGTGCTTTGACGTCAATCGGAAGATGTCCTACTGCCTGGACCCCATCTGTATGAAAAACTACCCCGTGCCGACGGCATATTTCTCCGATTTCCCCGATGGGCTGTACGGTTCCGATCTCGTTGTTGGCTGTCATGATTGTAACAAGGCAGGTGTCCTCCCGGAGAGCCGCTTCCAACTCATCGGTCCGGACAATTCCGTTGCTGTGTACGGGGAGGAGGGTGACTTCAAATCCGTTCTTTTCCAATTTTTTCAGAGTGTGGAGAATGGCATGGTGTTCAAAGGCACTGGAAACAATATGAGTTTTGCCCCTTTTTTTGCCGTTCATCGCGGCAGTCAGCAGTGCCTGATTGTCTGATTCGCTGCCTCCGGATGTGAAGATAATCTCTCTGGGTTCGGCGTTGATGACCTGGGCAATTTCTTTCCGGGCTTCTTCGAGCTTTTCCTTGGCTCTCTGACCGATCAGATAAAGACTGGAGGGATTGCCGTACCATGTCTGCATGGTTTCGGTCATGGTTTGTATCGCCGCTTCACTCATTCTGGTTGTGGCGGCATTGTCTGCGTAAATCTGCATGATGTCAGCTCCTTTTTTGCTCAATGGCTATATTATAGCAGAAACCGCCTACTATGTCAATAGGCGAATACTGCTCTTCTGTTTTTTTAGAAATAATGAAATGAATACAAGCAGGTTTACAATTAATATGCAGATGATTTGAATCAGGAAAATCAATTTATAAAATGTTACCCATTTTTCCGTTGATCTTTGATAGAAAATACACAAGTTTTTTGGAAATGGTTTCCATCGGCATGGTCTGGGACAGAGTCACGAAATTCCGGAGAAGAAAGTTGATTTCCGTGGATATGAATCGATAATCATTGAAAAATGACGAAAAATCTGTTATAATAAAAAAACGGAAAAGAGGGTCTGCTATGAAAAAGTATATCAATACGGCGATGGTTTATGCGATTCTGGCCATGTGTTCCGGTGTTTTCTTCCGGGAGTTTACAAAAATAAGGGCCTTCCAGGGGGAGACGATGCTCGGATTTGCACATCCGCACCTGTTTGCTTTGGGTACGTGTGTGTTTTTGATAGCTGCATTGTTTGTCCGCGGACAGGAAAACCTTCCGGTGAAGCCTTTTAAAAGCTTTTACATCGTCTATAATATAGGGCTTATAGGCACCAGCATCATGATGATCGTGCGTGGGGTACTGCAGGTTCTGGGAACAGAGCTTGGCAAGGGAGTCAACGGGATGATTTCCGGCATTGCGGGTCTGGCGCATATTACAACAGCGGTCGGCATTGTGCTGTTATTGCTTGCACTTAAAAAAACAGCCAAGAACTAAATGGAGCAGCCGACATTTTAACAAAAACCTGAATCCGTGAAACTCAAATAGAATAAATAGCTGAAAGCAAGATAAACAGAGCTTTACAAGCAAAATGTATCATTCCTTGT
>CACYCV010000277.1 GCA_902772955.1 uncultured Ruminococcus sp. | reverse complement strand
GCAAAGCGTTCTTTCGGTCAAAATGTAACCACCTAAAAGCGGCGCGTAAGCGTCGTGTGAGGTAGAAGCCGCTGCAGTAAAGTCAGACACGGCAAAAACGAGCGGAACGGAGTTGAGCGCTGCCGCGAAAACGTCCAGCGCGGTCATACCCCGAAGGCACTTCCTCCTGGGCGCGCCCGCAAAGAAAACGATTGAAAAATCCGGCAGAATTCAATATAATAAAATGGCGGAGTATCAACAGGAACCGATGGAGGCTTTTGTCCGTCGGGTTTCTGTTCATTGATTCCTGGAAACCGGATACAGATGCTTATCATTATTCCGAAACCATCAAAAAGGAGACAACCTTATGGAAATCAGAACCATTGCCGCTGCCGACATCACTGCGGCAGTCAGACAACTCTTTATGGACATGAATTACTACATCGGCAGCGATATTCTGACGGCGCTGCAAAACGCACAAACAGCAGAAACCTCCCCTATCGGTAAAAACGTTCTGGAACAGCTGCTGAAAAACCACGCCATCGCATCCTCCGAACAGGTTCCCATCTGTCAGGACACCGGTATGGCGGTGCTGTTTGTAGAATACGGCGACCATGTAGTACTGGAAGGCGGCAGCTTTGAAGAAGCTGTACAGGAAGGCGTCCGGCAGGCCTATACGGACGGCTATCTGCGCAAATCCGTTGTCAGCGATCCTGTCTTTGACCGGATCAATACCAAGGACAATACACCTGCCGTGATTTATACGGAAATTGTTAAGGGCGATAAAATCCGGATCCTCGGCGGCTGTAAAGGCTTCGGCAGTGAAAATATGTCTTCCGTTAAAATGCTGACACCCTCCGCAGGCATCGAGGGCGTGAAGCAGTTTATTATGGACACCGTCAACTATGCCGGTCCCAATCCCTGTCCTCCCATCGTGGTGGGCGTGGGAATCGGAGGAACCTTTGAAAAAGCTGCCATGCTGGCCAAAAAAGCCACCCTCCGTCCCATTGATACCCATCATCCGGACAAACGCTATGCCGATCTGGAGGAGGAGCTGCTGCAGGCCATCAACCGGACCGGATTCGGCCCCGCTGGATTAGGAGGCAGCACCACTGCTCTGGGAGTCAACATTGAAACCTATCCCACCCATATTGCCGGAATGCCTGTGGCTGTGAATATCTGCTGTCACGCCGCAAGACACAAGGAAATTGAAATCTGAAAAAAGGAGTGTCACTGCACATGGTCAAAAAAATCAACCTTCCTCTAACTGACGAAGTCATCCGGGAGCTTCACGCAGGTGACAGCGTCCTGATTTCCGGCTCCGTCATCACCGGACGCGATGCTGCTCATAAACGCTTATATGAGCTGCTGCAAAAAGGACAGCCACTGCCCGTGGAATTAAAAGGAGAAGTCATTTATTATGTGGGCCCCGCTCCCGCCAGGCCGGGGCATGCAGTGGGTCCGGCCGGTCCTACCTCCAGCTACCGCATGGACAAATATACCCCTGCACTGCTGGAACAGGGACTCAAGGGAATGATCGGCAAGGGTGCCAGAAGCCAGGAGGTCATTGCCTCTATGGTAAAAAACGGAGCGGTCTATTTTGCCGCTATCGGCGGTGCGGCAGCCTTGATTTCCCAGAGCATCAAAAAAGCCGAAATTCTTGCCTACGAGGACCTGGGGACGGAGGCAATCTATCGCTTTACGGTAGAGAATTTTCCTGCCATTGTAGTCATTGATGCCACCGGCAAAAGCGTCCTGGTAACCGGCTGACCAGGTGAAAAGCTCCGCTGCCAAGGGCAGCGAAACAGAGGCAAGGCCTCTGTATTGCGCAAGCCTGCAGAAGGCTTGCGCAGAGCTTTTCACCCGACAGGACACCCACGCCGCACAAGCCGACGCGCCGGACGACAAAAGAAAAACGTCGGAAAAGGAGGAACCGCTGACGGCCCATCCTTTTCCGACATTCTTTATTATTCCGATCCGGAAGGAATCCTTACTTTTGCACCAACGCCATGGTATCTCTGGCGATAACCAGTTCTTCGTTGGTGGGAATGACATAAACCTCAACCGTGGATTCCTCAGTGGAGATTTTGCCCTCCTTGCCGCGGATCATCTGATTATTCAGCTCATCGTCAATCCTCACACCCATGAACTCAAGTGAATGGCAAACACTGCTGCGGTGGGAGCACTGGTTCTCACCGATACCGGCCGTAAATACAATTGCGTCTACGCCGCCCAGAACAGCGGTGTAGCTGCCGATGTATTTGAGAATATCATATTCCAGAATATCAATTGCCAGCTGTGCCCTCTTATTGCCGGCCTCCGCAGCCGCAGTAACATCACGGTCATCGGAGGAAACACCGGAAACCCCCAGGAAACCGGACTTCTTATTGAGCATGGTATCCATTTCTTCTGCAGACAAATGCTCCTGCTCCGCAATGAAGGTAACCACGGAAGGATCCAGAGAACCGGTTCTGGTGCCCATCATGATACCGTCCAGCGGGGTCAGACCCATACTGGTATCCACTACCTTGCCGTCCTTGATAGCGGTAATGGAGGAACCGTTTCCAAGGTGGCAGGTAATCATTTTGATATCCTTCAGATCCTTGCCCATCAGCTCGGCACAGCGATGAGATACATAGCGGTGAGAGGTTCCGTGGAAGCCATAACGGCGCACAGCGTATTTTTCATAGAATTCATAGGGAACCGGATAGATAAAGGCCTTTTCCGGCATAGTGGAATGGAATGCAGTATCAAATACCACTGCTTCGGGAACCTTGTCGCCAAATACTTCGAGACAGGCACGGATACCCTGAACATGAGCCGCATTATGCAGCGGCGCCAGCGGAATCAGGCTTTCGATGCCCTTAATAACATCTTCGTTAACGATAACGGATTGACTGAACAAAGAACCGCCCTGCACGATACGGTGACCGACAGCGGAAACCTCATCCAACGACTTAATAACGCCGTATTCTTCACTGATCAGCGCATTTTTAATCTGAATAAAGGCTTCCGTGTGGTTGGTCATGGAAACGTCCGTTTCAAAGACTCTGCCGTCGCCGGTCGTGTGCTTGAAATGACCATCAATACCGATTCTTTCGCAGTTTCCCTTGGCAAGAACGCTTTCGTCCGTCATATCAATCAGCTGATATTTCATAGATGAGCTTCCTGCATTGATGACAAGAATTTTCATGTTGTGTACCCTCCTGTTTTTTGGTTGCAAAAATCGCATCAGCTATATATAATATAATACAAAAGAAGACTGAATTCAACATTTTTTTGTCAGGGAAGTAGTTTTTTTCAATTTTTCATTTGATGCTGAAAGGATTGCCAAGGCTGTCATGATTATTTCCTCTCTTATCTGTGAATACAACCCCTTTCATAACGGTCACCGCTATCTGCTGGAGCAGATGCGGAAAAGCGGAGCGGACTGCATCATTGCCTGCATGAGCGGAAATTTTACCCAGCGGGGCACTCCTGCCGTCATGGACAAATTCGTACGGACACAAGCCGCTCTCCTGGGAGGTGCCGACCTGGTACTGGAGCTGCCCGTCACCTATGCCTGTGCCGGAGCGGAGCGCTTTGCCTCCGGAGGTGTTTTTCTGCTGAATGCTTTGGGATGTGTTCATTTCCTGTATTTCGGAAGCGAATGCGGAAATCTTGCCATGCTGGAGCTGGCTTCTTCAGCAGTAACCGATCCTATGGTGCAGCAGCGGCTCCGTCACTATCTGTCTCAGGGAATGACCTTTGCTGCCGCCAGAGAAAAAGCGGTACAGCAATGCTTCGGCACTGAAACGGCCTCTGTCCTGCAGGAGCCAAACAATATTCTTGCCGCCGAATATCTCAAAGCCCTCCGGATCCTGAACAGTCCTCTCATTCCCCGGACAATCCGCAGAACCGGAGCTTCCCACGACAGCACCGAAGCCGTCAGCGGATTTGCCTCCGCTTCGCTGCTGCGGGAACGACTGTACCGGGGACAGGATATTCATTCATTTGTTCCGGGCGAAGTCCTTTCGCTGTACAATACCGATAACAGCATACCCCTTGGCACCACACGACAGGATCAACTGGAAATCGCCATACTCAGCCGTTTGCGGGCGATGTCCAGAGAAGAACTGTCCCGTTTGCCGGACATGAGTGAAGGGTTGGAAAACCGTCTGTGGGAGGCGATACAACAGGGAACAAACACAGAAAGCATCCAGCAGTATGCCAAATGCAAGCGCTATCCTCTTTCCCGGCTGCGCAGAAGCCTGCTGCACGCCTTTCTGGGCATCACGCAGGAGGACCAGCGCATTCCGCCTTCCTATCTCCGCATTCTCGGCTTTAATCAGGTTGGCAGAAAAGCGCTGTCAGAAATCAGGCGTACCGCTTCCCTGCCCATGATTACCCGATGGGCTCAGGTGCGTTCTCTTGGAGAAGACGCCCGGCATCTGTTCGCTCTTGAAAGCCGCTGTGACGATCTGTACCATCTTTCCGACCGCGTCATCAGTCCCTGCGGCACCAACTGCCGACACGGAATCGTCATCAAATAATTCGTGAACAGGCTGTTCTCATACAGGAAAATAAAGCCTTTTGTTTACACCACTTTGAAATTTTGCTGTCTGCGGACGGCGACTTAGGGGAACTTTTGCGAAAAAGTCCCTCTAAAGGTCTTGCCTGTCGGCTCGGTCGGTGCTTCTCTGCCAACGGCTGAGAAGTCTCCACCGGAGACCCGCACCCCCGAAAACGAATTTTGCGAAGCGAACACGTCCCGCGCGGTCATACCCCAAGGGCACTTCCTACGGGCGCGCACCCGCAGGATTTGTCGTTCGGAAGAGTATATTTTCCAGCAGCCTACGCTGCTGGAAAGGGAGCCGGATAAGTTGGTGGCTTCGCCCCCAAGCCCCTGTAAAATTTCGCACTCTGCGGAGTGCGACCAGGGGTTCCACCCCATGGACCCCGCAGCCTTTAAAAAGGCTGGCGAAACTTTTGACGTTGCGAAGCGTCCTTCCGGTCAAAAAAGAACCGCTCCAGAGCGCCCCGTAAGGGGTGTGAGGAGCGGAAGCCGCGGCAGTAAACTCGGACACGGCATAATCGAGCGGAACGGAGTGGAGCGCTGCCGCGAACATGTCCTGTGCGGTCACGCACCGCGAACACGTCCCGTGCGGTCACGCACCGCGTT
>CACYCV010000276.1 GCA_902772955.1 uncultured Ruminococcus sp. | reverse complement strand
GCGCCGCGGTCAGGATGCGCACCAGGTCTTCGTGCTCAACGGAATCCGCGTAGCTGCGGATGCTCCGGCGTGCAAGAATGAGATCGCTGAATTCCATGGACAGCCTCCTTTGACGGGACCGGCAGCCTCCTGCCGGAGAGCTTGTTTGCCCCGAGGGGTACAAGCTATTTTATCACATCCGGCAGGCTGTGAAAAGGGAAACAAGGGCATTTTCAGGGTTCTTCGTGTTGACTAATAACAGAGCGTAGTTTATTCTGTACCGGGTGATGAATGATGTCGAGAACAGTAAGAACAGTGGGAGAGAACGGAATGTACCATGTAATGCTGTGCGGGATCAACCGGCAGATGGTTGACGAGGTATACAGAAAATTGTTTTTTAGTTTTTGACCAGGTAACGGGACATCGGATGAAGACGCGTGAAAAAGGAGCCGCTTTGAACTGGCGGCTCCCTTTTGCAGGGAAATGAGGCTGTCAGTTTCCGAAGAACTCTTCTTTGATGATATCCCAGGCTGATTTGAGGAATTTACTCTGGATGTATTCCAGCGCCTTCTCTGTCATCTCCGCGGTATCGATGCAGAAACCGCCGCCTTCTTTTGTAGCGTTATTGGATGTATCGGGCTTGAATACGGAGCTTGCCACATCCTTAATGGTGCTCCAGGTTTTCTGGACTTTTTCATATTTGCCGCAGACTGTGGAATACATTTCCACTACCTTCTTTACCGTGGGCCATTCGTCACCGATGATTTTGAGCGCCGGTTTGGCGGCAACTCCCAGGAACACTTCCTGCCAGGTTTTGCCTTCCCAGAGTGCGCTCATATAGATTTCCGCGGCGGTCTGCAGGTAGGAACCGATATAGGGGACGTCTTTTGCGGCATTTTTGATGGAAGCTTTCAGCTGTTCGAACATGGCTTTCTGTGCCAGCTGACAGTAGGCTTTCTCCACCGCGTCCGTTCCTTTTCCGTTCAGGGAGAAGGTATACTGCCTGCTGATCGTTCCCAGCTGCACGGTAATGGTTCCGTTTGCGGCAATTTTATCATTCACGAGGAAGGTTCCGGTGGATGCGACGGAAGCCTTCGCCGAACTGCCGTTCACTGTAACCGTGAAAGATTCCGGATTGACGGACATATGGCTGGTGATATTCTGCCACAGCGCTTTTGCGCTGTCGAGGCTGCCTTCACCTGTCTGCAGATGCTTATCAACCCACTGCAGCAGCGCTGACTGTGCTGCTTCCTTCCAGCTGCTGTCGTCTTTGATGCTGCCGTTTGGAACATATTTCAGATCCCAGTAAGCATCCTTCTTTACATCCAGCTTGATGGCATCGACGTTATTGACGGATTCGTTGAACGCGTCCGTAAAGTTCTTGACATGGGTTACCAGGTTCTTCATGGCGCTGTCCGTGATGACCAGTTTTGCGACGGAAAGAACGTTGCTGAGCCCTTGCGTCCATTGGCACTGCTCCAGTTCATGATCCACGATCAACATTCCTGCGGCAGCGCCTTTTTTGCATTTGAGACTATATCCGGTCAGGTGCAGGATATGATTTTCCTTTCCGTTGAAGTTCCCGTTCAGATCAGCCTCATTCTCCACCAGGATTTTTCCCCCGGTCAGCTGGCTGCTTTTCCCGGAAGCGCCAAATTTGAAGGTATTGACGGTAATGGTACCGGCGGACTGTTTCAGCACCCCTGTCCCATGAAAGGTCAGCTTGTTTTTTACGGTCACGGCGGAGGAAGCGGTAAGCTGAAGCGTACTGTTTTCTCCCAGCAGAATCCCGTCACCTATACCGCCGATATCTGCATTGCCGTCCACCGTCACGGTACAGCCGGACTGGACAGAAAGACAGGCGCCGTCCTTCAGGATCAGATTTCCCGCAACATGCAGCGTGGTATTGGTCAATGTCAGCGTACAGCCGATGATTTCCAGATTGCCTGCGGTGATATCCGCATCGAAGTATTTGAGTGTTGTATCATTTTTCAGAACCTGGGTGGTATCATAATCGGTGATTCTGCGGTTGCTGCCGGTACCTGCTGTTTTTGCGTCGGCCTTAAGCCGGGAATCCGCGGGAACATTCCACGTGGGGACGAATGTTGCGGAAGCGGAGAGAGACGCATCGCCTCTTTCGCTTCCTTTGATGGTCAGGGTGTGTCCTGCGTGCAGCGGATCCGGGTCTGAGCAGGTGACACGCACCCTCACCGCTGCCGTTTCCCCGGGTTTCATCGTCTCAAAAAGGACGCCGTCTTCATACAGCTCCTGACCGTCCGTGAGCAGGTATTCCACCTCAATGCAGTCCGGTCCCGATACAGTCAGCCACGGAAATGTGATTTTCTTTACCGTATCGGTTTCTTTGTTTTCCGGTACGGAACAGGTGTAGGAAACGCACAGAACGGTGCTGTTTGCAGTCCGTTTTTCCGCTTCCTCCGTTGTTTCCAGTAAGATTATCGGGCTTACGGAAGGAATCGTCACAGCTGCAGCGCCGTCGCGTGGGGAGGCAGAGTAAGGGTATGTGACCGGTTCATAGTTTTGTGTGACCGGTTCATCCGCAAAATTCGGGCTTGACACAGAACACCACGGCGCTTTTTCCCCGGAATAATAGAGCGGAACCGGAACCGTACCCCTGAATTGTCCGAAGGTATATCTCCTGGGATCCCAATCGGAATTATATGCGTTGAAGCTTTCAAACTCCGGCCCGCAGTAAATGGCGGTGAACCGGGTCCTGCCGAAATATGCGCTGCAGCTGTAAAAAGGTTTGCCGCTCAGGTAGTAGGGGAGCACCAGTTTGCCGTCACAGCCGATACCCGCGAAAACATAGTCGTCATTGCTGTGGACAGTCAGGTGGTCCGGCAGGATCAGATCACCCGTAAAGCCGGAACAGTCCGCAAAGGCATATTTCCTGATGGAGAGCAGCGTATTCGGAAGATAGAGGGTACCGGTAAAGCCGCAGTTCTGAAACGCGCACTCTCCGATCGTCGTGATGTGGGATGGAAGCTGCAGGGACCCGGTCAG
>CACYCV010000275.1 GCA_902772955.1 uncultured Ruminococcus sp. | reverse complement strand
TGATCTGAAGCAGGCCTCCACTTTTGTGGGAAATCATTTTCTGCTTTCTGAGCGGCAGCGGCTGGCAATCATGCAAGATGCGGTGCCAGGCACTCTAAAGTGTGCTTTAGAGTGCCTGGCACCGAGATGCAGAAATATGAAGAGGAGCGGGAAGGAATCCTGGTTCCGTTTCATGCTTTCTACAGTGCGGTCGATGACTTTATTGACCATACCCACCGCATTGTGATCACAACCGCCACCCGAAACCCGAGATAGGATGCTTTTGATGTGGAGCTTTTGAAGGTATTATTCATGATTAAGCATGTGAATGCTTTCAAGGGCGATATTGAGAAACTCACCACCTTAATGATCTCCTCCATCTATGAAGATACACTGGATCTTAAAAAGAAGGTGGAGGTGTCTCTCCGAAAACTCTGTGATGAGATGTTGGTGCAGAAAAACGGAGACCGCTATATTTTCCTGACCAATGAGGAGCAGGAAGCCGAGAATGCAATTCGGAGTATTTATATCGATCCGACGGATACAGTGAAGTATGTGGCTCAGGTTGCGTTTGAGGAAGTAATAGTGATCTTCATATGTTGATGAAGACGGAAATATTGATGATATAGATATGAGATTTGAAGGCATTGATGATACTTTTTTGGACGACACATATTTTGCTCTATATAAACCTGAAATACATTTATATAAAGATTTTGAAGGTAGAAAACCGACTTATTATCTACGATTAGAAGACGTTCATATTGAGTTGGCTGGTGAGAATAATCAGAATATCAAAAAAAATCAACAACCTAAAATGATAACATATACTAATCTGTCTCTTGGGGCGAATAACCACTTTTGGGGTTTTGACCTATTTGCTGAAAAGGAAGGCAAGTTCAAAGAATTATTTGAATCAAAGTTTGATTGGTTGCAGATTGCAGAAGGAAATGAATGTAAATATTCGGAAGCAGTTGAATGGTTATGGAATCTTGAGAAGGCAACGATGAATGGATTCCTGTTTTGGACAATAAAACAAAAGAAAAATGTAACATGCTTCTCGACCATATATGGCCAATCTGAAATAGAGATGCATCTAGTGCATAGTATGCCAGATGATAAGAATAGACGTTCTACATATGGGGATGGAATATACATATATGAAAATGAGCATAGGATATTCCATTATGGAAGCAAAAGGGATGTTGGTTATTGGCCCGGTGAAGAACCAACAGAAATTGTTCAAGATTCACATATCCGGAAACTATGTTTGGCTATTGAAAAATGGAATAAAAAATGGGAAAGAAACGAATTAATAAAGGATAAAAACAAGAAGGTTATAAAGAAAGGAGATGTGCTTGCTGTTACATACTCTTTTGTTTGTTCTAACAAAGATCACACTATTATTCCGTATTGTGGAATTGTAAAAATACTGACTCCAGAAGATGAAGAAATAGAAGAGAAAGTATATTTAGGATACTGTATATCATGCGATGTCTATTACATTTTTAGAAGAGACTTTGATAGCCTGTGTAGTAAAGGAAGGCTTCAGTGTAAAGTAATTGATTCATTCACAAAAAAGGTATTGTGGGATTCTTCCTTTAAGTTCAATGATCAATCCATTTTATCTGAGATGGGCTATAACGTTCAGGCATCCTCGAATATGTCTGCAAAAGAGAGACAGAACATTCTTAAGAAGGCAATAGAAGAAAAAAAGATTTCAGAAAATGAGATTATCAATCTGCTTGAACTACAAATACACTTACATTCTGGTGATTTAAGATATAGAAAAGCCATTGAAAAATGGAAAGAGGATTCAGCTTTTGTAAAAACGTATGGTTTACAATCTGGAAGAATTAAAGATATTTCATCGATAAGAACTAAGAGTTGAATTTAGGAGGCATGAGTATGGGGTTCAAACCACCATTTGAGATAGGAGCTGTAGTTTCCAATGCCAATCATGACAGGGGTATTTAAGGAAAACCTTACCTAGAGACTCATCACGTGGTTTGACTGTCACAAGGTGAATCTAACTCTGTAGATAATACGGTTGCTGTATGTCAAAACTGTCATCGGAAGATGCACATCGCAAATGATCCACATGATGTGGCTACTTTGAAGCGAATAGCAAGAAACAATGCGTTATGACTATCGAATCTTAAGGTGGTGGCTATGGATAACAGAAATATGACGGGTGAAAATGTTTTTCTTTTGATTACAGAGGCACTTTTAATGTGAACTCTGCAAAAAAGGAAGATCCCAAGGAGCATATTGTATTCCGGGTTCCATTAATACCAAATTTCAATACACAGAAGGATGTTGAGAAAAGATTTTGTTTCGATTTATAAAATCGGACATTTTACCAAGTATGGTGTTGCTGGAATAAAGAGAAAATACTTAATGACAGGAAGATCGCTGGAAAGGAAAGAAACGTTACCATGAAACGGAAAAGTATAATATTAATAGAGATATTGCTGCTGTTATGTCTTATCATTACAGGCTGCAAGAAGAAAGACAGTAATGCCCCATTGACCGGAAAACATCATGTGAATATTGAAGTGAAGGATTATGGGACAATTAAAGTCGAACTGGATGCAGATGCTGCTCCGATCACGGTGACGAATTTTATCAAGCTGGCTAAAAGCGGATTCTATAATAAGCTTACCTTCCATCGGGTGGTAAAAGGATTTGTCATTCAGGGTGGAGATCCACTGGGAGATGGACGAGGTGGATCGGATGAGAAGATCAAAGGCGAATTCTCCGCAAATGGAATCGATAATCCGATCTCTCATACTCGTGGAACCATATCCATGGCCAGATCGAGTATGGATTATGATGGTGCATCTTCTCAATTCTTCATCGTTCAAGAAGACGCATTGCAGCTTGACGGAGAGTATGCAGGGTTTGGCCATGTTACGGAAGGAATGGAGATCGTTGATCAGATCTGTGCAGAAACTATTACAACGGATGCAAATGGAAGCGTTGCTCCAGAGAATCAACCTGTGATCAAAAAAATCAAGGTTGTTGATTAAAAGGCATATGAGGGTACTGAAATGAAAGGAAAGAGTTCATCGAAGGTATTAATATTTCAGGTGCGGCTGTTAGTTGCGATCGTAATTGCAATTGTCCTGCAGGGATTCCTGACTTTTGGTACAGCTTTTGCTGAAACAGAAAAGAAATATGAATTAGCACATACTTCCTTTGAGGTATTGTATGAAGACTTGTTTGACCTGAACAGCAACTATAAGGTACATGGGTTTCCTTTCGACGAACAGTCTTTAGGTGAACTTTCTTTGACGGGCGGCATTGAGAATGTTTTATCATACACAAGCCAGACAGCGTATACAGCGAGCGGACCGTTAGAGATACATTATACTTATGATGGCAGTTTGCATTCTGGAATACCGGAAGATTGGAATATATGCTTCGCTGATACGAAAAGTATTGGTAGAATACAGCTTCCTGAGAAGATCGGGCAAGGTGCTCTTATTATTCAGAAATCATCGGATGGAGAGAACTGGGAATTCGCAGCAGAAGCAACAACTAATTTCCTGACAAAAGAAAAGGATAACCTGATCGTTTATGAGATCAATGATTCCGAGCGATTTGCAGGTACTTTTTTCCGAATCATTCTTGCGTATGAAATTAAGGCAAGAATCAAAAAGAATGCAGATATAACGATACCAAAGATAGATATTCCAATCGATGTCCCTTTGGTAAATAGCGATGATTACGATTACAGGTGCTGTTCACAGGTTTATGAGTTTTATGTCTGCTCCAGTGAGAATCCCGTGATATTAAAAGATGTAATCTCCGGCACAGATGTATCTGCATATAAAGCCGTTCAAAAGGGATTTCAGATCGATAAAAGGGCTTCCGGTGCAGATGTGAAGGTTACATATAATGGAGAAATAATCAGGGATGTACAGTCATATGATGCTTTCTATCAGGCAGGAGAGTACAGAATCGAGGTTGAAACGCCGGTTGGTGCAAAGTATCAGTACGAATTGATGATCGATGAAGGCCTGAATCTAAAACCCATCACACCTGTTGTATATGAAAACACAAAGAAGAAAGGCTATTCCAAAACGGGTATGGTAGAGGGTAGATGTTCGACCGGTGTGACATCTTATTCTGTACTGAAGCTGGGATATAGCAGCAGGCATACATGTACGGAGGGCATGTATTTTGATACGCCTGCATATGGTGTAACAGGGGATAGTGTCAGCTTTTTCCTGAATTTGAATCAAAAGCAGAAGATGAAGGAAAACGGCTGGATAATATCGCCGGATTCCTGGGGAAAAAGTAAGAGTGAAAAAATATATGGGGCATCCACCGGCAGAATTGATACCGGCGCGGTTTTAGTGCAGACGTCTTCGGATGGAAAAGACTGGGTCAATCAGGAGAAACTGGGGTATGCAGATGGCCTTTTTAATACAGACTTTGAAAACAATTATGGAGATAACAGAGATGTTCTGATCTATACGCCGGAAGGCACAGATGTCATTAACGGAATCTATGTACGGATCGCCTACGCGTACATGGCACGCAATCTGGAGAATGGACAGGAGAAACGCTTTATTGAGCGATATTTGTTTTTCTTATGCAGCAATGAACTTGGTGCAGTCACTATTCACAACCTGACGGTACAGGCGCGGGCTGGAGAAGTACTTGTTAATGCCGATGACAGTATGGCAGAGGTGTATGTTCGGACTGAGGATATGCTGCCGGGGAGTGCAACTGTAACAGGATTTACGATCGATAAAAGATTAAATCCTGTTGCGCAGTATTCTATTGCTAAAGACGGGCAGCCACTGAATATCATTGGTGGGGAGAAGTTCACAGAGACTGGACGTTATGATATTACGGTGCAGAATTTCTTTGGAACAAAAGAGGTTTTGCCGGTGTATGTGGATCGGTTGTCTAATAAGGAAGCATATAAGTTGTACTTTGGAGATTCTTTGCTTAGCGGAAAGCGGATCTTCTCGGAAGGGAAAGTGCCGGTATATGAAGGCAGCCAGGCATTTTATCATCTGAATGAAGTATCGGATTCATATCTTCCGATAGGAGGCACTTTTACAAATCAGACAACGGGAGAAACAATTACATTATCTGCCACTCGGGAGGAACGGGAGGGTGTATTGTTTACACCAGGCAGTTATGAAGCAGTATTCACTAATAATCCTTTTTCAGCTACAGAAGAGCAGTCCGGAGACTACCGGATCTTCACATTCCATTTTGAAATAATTGAATCCGGGAAAGCACCGGGACCGGTTGTAAACCAGAAGAATCTGCGCAGTTTTAACGCACAGAACATTTCCGGGTGCAATCCGCACGCTTATGCGTTAACGTATCAGAGTGCCGCAAAGGGAAATATTACACTTGTCTTTGCCACTGAGAAAGCGGCTTACGAGTATGCTTTGAGATATGAAAGCGGTATTGTGGAAAGACAGAAGGATGGGAGCTATCGGTATACAGGGTCATTTTTGGTAAATCAGAAGCAGGAATACAATTCGAATTGGGATGTCAATGACGCGATCGAGTATTTTGCCAGACTTGCCGTGCATGATTGGTATTTTGACTTATCTGATGATCAATGAGCAGGTCACGCTGCTTCCATACACACTCGGAGACGAAAGCAAACTGCGCAAAAAGGTTTACTTCAGCCCGGAGTGGATCGCTATGATACAGGATCATACCGTATCTGTTCTGGGATGGATCCAATACGAAAAAGTGAAGTGGCTGCAGAATAATAACCCCGAAGTCCCGGGGCTGGTCTATAAGCTGGCACCGCTGGATGAGAAGATGCGGAAGCTGTCAAAGGTCCGCAATCTTTGGGAGGGTATCCTGAAACAGGTTCCGGTCAGGGATGTGTTTACCGACCGGGAGATCAGCGCAAAAAAATATGATGTGGATCACTTT
>CACYCV010000274.1 GCA_902772955.1 uncultured Ruminococcus sp. | reverse complement strand
GGTGGGGTTTGGGGCAAAGCCCCAAGATTCGTTAAGCGGTGACTTTGAGAGTCAGATCCTTGACTGCAAAGGTGCCGTCCTTGTCCTTGACCTTGGTACGAATGGTGTAGGTACCGGTGGTAGCAGGCTTGTAGGTGGCAGTTGCAGTGGTGTTCAGCGCTTTCAGCTGGGTGAAGGAATCCTCAGTGGACTTCTTCACATAGAAAACATACTGATAAGGAGTGGTACCGCCTGCTGCGGAACCGGTAATCTTCACGCTGCTGCCCTTCTTAATGGAGGTAGCAGAAATCGTGGTAGTGTTGACCAGAACCTTCAGGGTCAGATCCTTGACAGCCCAGTTACCGTTCTTGTCCTTGACCTTGGAACGGATGGTAAAGGTGCCGGAATGGGTGGGCTTGAAGGTGGCGGTTGCGGTAGTGTTCAGTGCCTTCAGCTGAGTGAAGGAACTTTCAGAGGACAGCTTGTAGTAGAAGACGTACTGATAGGAGCCGGCGCCGTTTGCAGCTGCACCGGTGATCTTCACACTGTTGCCCTTGGGAATGCTGGTTGCTGAGATCGTCGTTTTGTTGACGAATGAGGTAGCCGTTACGGTGATGTTAAAGTCCTTGACGGAGAAGGTGCCTGCTTTGTCCTTAACCTTGATGCGGACATTATAGGTACCGGTCTCTGCAGGAACAAAACTCATGGAGGTAGCGGTATCCATTGCTCTGAAGCAGCAGTATTCGGATTCCGTGGACTTCTTATAGTAGCCGACATAGGAATACGGCGCAGTACCGCCGGTTGCAGCTCCGGTAAAGGTTACCTTTGTTCCGCGTACAACGGAGGTTGCCGAAACGGTAGTCTTGTTGGCCAGCGGGCCGGGAGTAACCTTAAGCGTCAGATCCTTGACAGCCCAGGTGCCGGCGTTGTCCTTGACCTTGGTACGAATGGTGTAGGTGCCGGTTGCAGAGGGCTTGAAGGTTGCTGTTGCGGTAGAATTCAGAGCCTTGAGCTGTGTAAAGGAATCTGCTGTAGACTTCTTGTAGTAGAAGGCATACTGATAGGGGCTGCTGCCGCTGAGTGCCGAACCGTTGACCTTGACAGAACTTCCCAGAGCAACACTGTCGGCGGACAGCTTGGTCATATTGGCAAGCCCGGTATTCTTGATGGTGAGATCAAAGTCCTTCAGAACGGAGGTGCCCTTGTTATCCATTACCTTGACACGGACGGTGTAGGTGCCGGAGGAGGTGGGATCCAGCGTCATTACCTTATTGCTGCCGTAATTCTGAATGGTGGTGAAGGAAGAAGCGCTGCTCTTCTTGTAGAATGCGGCATACTGATAAGGTGCTGTACCGCCGGTAGCAGAAGCCGTAATGGTAATGGTCTGTCCAAGACTTGCTGACGATGCGGAAATCTTGGAGGTGTTCGTCAGAACCTGCTGAGAAACTGTAACATTCACGTCCTTGACAGCCCAGGTGCCGGCGTTATCCTTGACCTTGGTACGGATATTATAGGTGCCGGACTCATTCAGCTTAAGGGTTGCCGTCTTGGTGGTGTTCAGGCTCTTGAAGGAGGTGTAGCTGGAAGCACCGGACTTCTTGTAATAGAAGACATACTGATAGGGGCTGGTACCGCCGCTGGCTGCACCGGTAACGGTTACGGAATCACCGGGAGAAATCGAAGTGGAGGAAACCGTTGTTTTGTTGGCCAGAGAGGTATTTCCTTCCTTGGTTACTGTCAACGTCAGATCCTTGACAGCCCAGGTGCCATCGTTATCCTTAACCTTGGTGCGGATATTATAGGTACCGGTTGTTGAAGGAGTAAAGGTAGCTGTTTTGGTGGTGTTGAGAGATTTGACTAAGGTGTAGGAGGATTCTGTGCTCTTCTTCTGATAGACAGCGTACTGATACGGGGAAGTACCGCCGCTGGCAGAGCAGTTGATGGTAGCCTTGTTGTTGACAACTACCGAAGCAGTAGCCAAGGCGGAGGTGTTTTTCAGATTGGTAACATTGCTGGCGGTAACAGTAACGGTAGCGGTAGCGGTTTTGCCGTTATTGGAGGTTGCTTTAATCGTAGTGGTTCCGGCTGACAACGCGGTGACAACACCGTTGTTTACGGATGCTACGGAAGGATTGCTGGAGGACCAGGTAATGGTCTTGTTGGTAGCGTTGGAGGGTGCCACGGTTGCGGTAAGAGTTACGGTGCCGCCCACAGCAACGGAGGCAGAGGTCTTGTTCAGAGAGACGGAGGTAACATCCACTGTCGTCTGCTGTTCTACGATATGATCAAGACCGGAGGTAGTATAATAGCCTCTGTTTTTGTAGTCAAATCCGGGCTGCTGAGAGCCGGGAACCTGGTTGTTGCCGTCGTTGAAGATAATTTTCAATGTGGAAGAAGACGCCGTGTACTCATAATAATAAACATTATCGGAGCCCTGGGTCATCTTGGTGCCGGGCCATCCCGCTCCGACAGGGGAATCGGTAGTGCTGTCATAAATATAAGCATTGATGGTACTGCCCCAGCCGCTGGGCTTCTCAAAATAGACGCCGTTTTCAATGTACTTCACGGTCTTACCCTCAACCGTAACGGTAGCGGTAGCCTTCAATCCGTTGGAGGTGGCTGCCGTAATGGTTGTGGTACCGGCAGACACGGCCGTAATCGTGCCGTTGCTGACTTTTGCAACACTGGGAGCGCTGGAGGACCAGGTAACCGTCTTGTCTGTCGCATTGGAGGGGGTAACGGTTGCCGTCAGGGATCCTGTCTCCCCTGCTGTCAGTGTCAGAGAGGAGGGGGTTATTGTAATGCCGGTGGGCTTGACAATATTGGGATTCGTTTTAACGGTAACCTTCACGGTTGCCGTCAGATTATTGGAGGTCTTGGCGGTAATAGTAGCGGTACCGGCAGCAACACCAGTGATGTTGCCGTTGACAACGGTTGCAACGGAAGTATCGCTGGAACTCCAGGATACAGACTTATCGGTTGCATCGGAAGGAGCAACTGTTGCGGTAACCTTGGAGGACTCACCTTCGAGAACGGAAACGGTTGTCGGGTTGACTGTAATGCCGGTGGGCTTTACAATGTTAACATTGCTGGATTCATGGTTGATGATGACAGCTGCACCGCCGTCGCCCATGAAGCTGCCGTTGGGAACAACCCTGCCGGGAGCAGGTGTCTTGGAGGTGCTGAGAACATAAACTCTCAGGTTGCCCTGACCGGAGCAGTTAGCGGTCAGTGTGCCGCCTGTTACATTCTGTGTATCGCCTGTTACAGCGTCAATATAAGTACCGTTAGGCACACCGGAGAAGGTTGCCCCGCCGGAGATGGTTACGCAGCAGAAGCTGTCAACGTTAGCGTCCGTATATCTTCTCTTGAATGCCATGCCGCTGCCGCTGATGCCCTCAGTTGAATACTGACCCTTGCGGAGTGCAGGAATGGACTGGCGGAGACGGTTCAGACGGATAAGGTGCTGTGCCAGAGGAGACTCGAGGGTTTCCTTGACAGAACCGCTGGAGGCATCAAACACGCCGAAATCAGAGACGGTCAGAGAGCCTTCGATATTGTCACCAAAATAGGCACGTCCTGTCTCGCTAAGAGGACAGTCAGGTCCTTTATCGATAACCTTGCCATGCTGGAAGCGAATCTCTGTTCCGTAGTAAATACAAGGAATACCACGGAAAGTAAAGATCAGGTTAAGATCCTCCGCCCAGGTTTCCTCAGAGAAATCAGGAATAATCGTCTGGAGGGTATTGGGAGAATAGTCGTGGGAATTGACATAGGTCACATTCCATGTGGAATCGTTGAAATAGGGATCCTCAGCCTTAGCCATGCCAAAGGCCTGACCGGCATTGTCAAACTGCCAGTGCATCTGGAAGTCGATGACGTCAAGACCGGAATGCTGTGAATAGTCGGGTGTATGATAGTCATTGCCCTTAAGGAAAGCGTTATCGCTGGTGGGCTGGCTTGCTATGCTAAGGTGAGCATTGTAGTGCTCCTCTGTAAGAGCTAAGTTGGCGTCAGGATCGGTAGTCCACCTGCTCAGCCAGCTGTCATCGTCTTTCCAGGTATAGAAGCAGGTGGAAATAGGAGGATTGTCACGGTACCAGGTGCTCTCACCCTTGGTGCAGACCTCACCGAACATATAGAAATTATCATAGCCGGAGCCGCTGTGAACCTTCTTATACTCAGCCTGCAGGGCAGGGATAAAGGTCTTATTGAGTGTAAGACGAGCAATGTGCTTTACTGTATCAACACGGAAAGCGTCAACACCCATGTCGATGAACTTCTTGTAGCAGTCGATGAGATAATTATAAACGGTGGGGTTTTCGGTGTTCAGGTCGAAACAGTCACTATGGAGTGTCGTTGGCTGAACATTAAAGTTATCGTAATCGCCGCTGCCGGCATATCCGGCGTGATGGTAGATCTTATCGGGGTCCATTGAAATGCCTCGTTCATTACCCATAACCATATCACTTCGGCCGTTAGGAGCCCATACATCGATCTCGATGGGACAGAGGTTTTTCTCACCCCAGTTACAGGAGTGGTTGAAAACAACGTCCTGAATGATCTTCATGCCCTTGGCGTGGCAGGCATCAATCAGATCCTGATAGGTAATGCCGTTGGATTCGTAACGGGTATCCACGGCCGTAAAATCATAGGCATGATAACCATGGTAGTCATAGCTTGATCTGTTCTGTACAACAGGAGTAATCCAGATAGCCGTAAAACCAAGGGCCTTGATATAATCCAGCTTGTCGATCAGACCTGCGAAGTCACCCCTCCAAGCAGGGTCACTATCAGGGTTCTTTGCCTTGGTATCATCTACACAGTGTGCGTTGTTGCTGGGATCGCCGTCATAGAATCTTGTTGTGATAAGGAAGTAAATAGATTCATCACGGAAGTCGGAACGGGAGTTGGCGTAAAGCACGCCTCTCTGTTCATTCTTCAGGTCAACCGTGTAGGCTTCTGCTGCATGGACGGTCGTGGAGGTGGTCAGCAAGGGCAGCGTGGTGGCGCAAGTGAGAGCTGTCATTGCTGAGAGAGACCATGCCATAACCTTTTTAGCGGTCTTTCGGAACGCCTGGGAGAAAACGCTCATTGGTCATCATCCTTTCTGTAATTCCGGTTGTTGTTTTGCACAAGCCCCCTTTTCCAAGGGGATTCGACACTGACAGGAGAACCATATTTTCCTGTTTAAATTGTATCGCAAACCCCTTTTTTTGTAAAGTTGTCATTTTGTTCATAAAAATATAACAATTTATTAAAAAAATGAAGCATTAGTAATATCATCTAACAATTCACTGTCATAAGCTGTGAATATGACGAAATTTTTCTAATATTTTGAATATTTTGAATAATTTTTTTTGAGAATTTTGTTACCTTATTTATTCGGAAACAAATTCATTTCCCAAAACAGGGAAATTCCTACAAAAGAAAAAACGCCGCTGCATCCTGAATCAACACCTCAGAATGCCGCAGCGTGGCAGACAAAATCGGAATTACTTTTTATCCGACTGCATTTTCTTGACGAAGGCAAAGACAGCCAACGCAAAGATCAACAATGAATAAGCGGAGCAAATCAGCAGTGGAACAGCCAGTTCATCATACTGACCCATCAGAACCAGTCTTGCTGCCCGGATGCTGTGATAAAACGGGAGCTTATCGCAGATTTGCAGCAGGACGCCGCCCATACTGTCCAGATCCATCCACATGCCGCCCAGAAGGGAGGCAACGGTGATAATCGCCGAGCAGATACCCGGAGCCGCCTTTTCGTTGAACAGAACGCCGAACATGATGCCAAAGCCAACAAACAGCAGGACAGACGGGAGCAGCAGCGGAATAGACAGCAGCATATTGCCGATATTGAATGCAGGTTTACCGGTTGCCAAAGCAATAATATCGCCTGCAATGTAGGTAATGACAGCCTGTACATACGCAGTCAGGCCGAAGGGAAGGATATAGCCCACAACATAGTCCGTTCCCTTCATGGGAGACGCATAGAGTCTGGTCAGAAAAGCGCCGGAGCGGTCAGAAGATACTCTCAGGCAGGTAAACAGCATTACAAATGTCAGACCAAAGATTGCCATAGCGGGGGTCAGCTTCTGAATCTGGAACACGGTCGGGGTACTGGCCACATTTTCGGCTCCGGGGATTCCTTCGGGAATGGCCGGTGCTTCCGGAATGGTACTGTTTACCACCGTCATGACAATCAGCATGAGCAGCGGCATTCCCAGACAAAAGATATAGCTGATAGGGTCACGGAGAAGCTCTTTAATGTTTCTCCCGGCAAATGTCATTGTTCTCATTTCACGTCACCCCCGACGATCTCTACAAAAGCGTCCTCTAATTTTTCTTTGCCGGCCAGTTTTTTCAGCTCGGCTGCAGTACCAAGTGCCTTCACGCTGCCCTTGGTCATGATAGCAATTCTGTCGCACAACGCCTCTACCTCATCCAGGTAATGGGTGGTCAGGATAATGGTCACCTTGCCCTTGAGGGAGGTTATAATCTTCCACAGCTCACGTCTGGCAAGCACATCCAGTCCCAGGGTAGGTTCATCCAGAAAGATGATCTTCGGGTCGGTTACCAGGGCCATAGCGATGCTCAGCCGTCTCTGCCAGCCGCCGGAAAGCGTTTTGGCCTTCTGATTGCGAACCTCGTTAAGATCCAAGGATTCAAAAACGGAATCCATGTTCTTCTTGAGGGTTTCCTTGTCGATTCCATAAATGTTTCCGATGAATTTCAGGTTTTCATAGACGGTCAGGTTGCCTGCCACAGCGGTTTCCTGGGTAGAGATATTGGTAATTTTCTTGATTTCCTGCAGCTCTGTCCGGATACTGTGGCCCATAATCAGTGCTTCACCGTCCGTCGGAGCGGAAAGTCCGGTAAGCATCCGGATGGTCGTGGTTTTGCCGGCGCCGTTGACACCCAGCAGACCGAAGATTTCACCCTCATAGATTTCCAGATCCAGAGCGTTGACGGCAGTTTTTTCATTGAACTTTTTGGTAAGCTTTTCTGTTTTAATCATTGTATTCATTTTATTCACTTCTTTTCTCCAAAGGTCGGGGCGTTGACAAATTCCTGCACAAAGCTATGGACGGATTTGATAGGAGAGAGTGCCATACCTTGCTCCACATCACCGAAAAGCACCAGCTCGTCGCCGTTTTTCAGGCCAAAGACCCTCAAGGCTTCATCGGGGATGACAATTCGGTTATCCCCAATGACACATTTTCCGAAGATATATTTATTCTTCGGCATGATGGACTGATCCAAACCCATAAAGGACCTTGCGATATCCTCAATGGAAACGTTGAAGATTTTTGCCAGCTCGCCACATTTCAGAACATCGGGCACACTTTCTCCGCTTTCCCATTTAGCTACCGATTGTCGTGAAACATTCATCTTCTCAGCAAGTTCCTCCTGCGTCATTCTGGCATCTGATCGGAGTGCTTTCAGCTGTTCATTCATTTCTCTCAACCTCCTATGGCTCTATTATACCGTTTCCATTTTCTTCCGTCAATCAATACTTTTTGACATTTTATGTTAATTTTAGTAGCAGTGGGGTTGTCCAAGTCCCTTTGATATTTCACCACGGAAATCAACTTTCTTCTCCGGAATCTTGGGACTCCGTCCCAAACCCTGCCGGGGGAAAACCTTTTTTGAAAAAAGGGTTATCCCCCGGACCCCTTTCCAAAAAAACTTGTGCTTTTTTGAGCAAAGATCAACAGAAAAAAGTGTAAAATTTTAAGGAAGCGCTGATTAAATCCAGTGCCTGTATTGCGCTGTCAGATTTTTCGTCAGATTGTATCAAAATCCCGCAGGAATACTGACGTATTTCAAGGGAATTTGGAGCAAGATGATGGAAAAGATGCAAGCAAGACTGGTGATGAGCCGGAAGGCGTGATTGATTCAGCGGTTCCCTAAGGAAAGGCTCAGCGAAGCCTCCTTACAGTCAAAAAAGAACCACCCCAAAACGGCGCATTAGCGTCGTGTGGGGTGGAAGCCGCGACCAAAAAGTATAGACACGGCAAAATCGAGCGGAACGGAGTGGAGCAAACCGCAAATCGTCCTGCGCGGTCACGCGCCCGCGAACCGTTCTGCGGGGGCACCCGCCCGTATTAGAGAGTGTCTGTTTCAAAGCGAATGCCTACACCGTTTACCTGGACACCCTCTTCGGCGCGTACCAGAACATATTTGGTACCGTCAATAATACGGGTTTCCAGAAGATAGCTCTTGTCAGGACTGACCTTGATCGTCACGTCCGGGGTTTTGACCTCAAATTGTCCCGGTTCAATCAGGTTCATCGGGCTGATCTCCGTCTTTTCCCCGAAGGTCCTGTCATAGGTTTCATCAAAGGAGGAAATGTTTTCCTCCGAGGCACCGCAGTCTGTCAGAACTCGCTTGACGTCCTTCTTCCCCAGCAGAAGCGGTTCCTCCTGTTTGCTGTTCTTATGCTCGTCAATCATTTCCGCGATATGCTCGTGCACGTTATGCACAAATTCGTAGCTGCAGTCCTGATCGGCGGCTTCTGCCAGCAGGGTGCGGAAGTTTTCCTTCTGCTCCAGTGCCGGCATGGGATATTCTGTGCAAAACAGCGCCTCTGCAGTGGGCTTGTAATCGTCACCCGTGCTTCTGGTATAAAACAGGGCGTTATAGATGTTGGTGCTGCGGTCATCAAAGCAGGGAAAAAGAAATCCCGTTTCCGGCGCGGCAATGGCCATATCCGCACCGATGTTGCGGAAGGAGGCATCTCCCGCAAAAAAGCCGATGCCGGATTTGGTCAGCTTTACGGGACATACACTGCACAGCACATAACGGAACATCTCCGTGGAATCGTCCTCCATGGTTTCATCGTTTTTGGATTTATTGGGAACATCATACTTGTCGCAGCCAAGAAAAATGATAAAATTGTCCTCTGTGGGAAAGGAGGCTATGATTTTTTCATACAGGGCATGAAGGGCTTCTTCATCCTCCAGCTCGGAATCCCTAAGCTTCATCAGCAGACGATGCTCCTCGCTGTCGCTGACCTGTTCGGTGGAAAAACGGATATCAATCAGGTTCTTGCCGGGCTTGCCGGAAAGCGTCTTTTTGAGAATCTTGAACAGGGTTTCACTTTCCTCCAGGGACAAAAGGCCTACCGTCTGGGAAAATTCGGCGGTGATTTCCTTTTTTCCGCTGACATAGCAACCCTTCAGCTTGGTTATATTGTTTTTATCGTGGCGGATCCGCCGCCTGATTTCTGCAATTTCATTTTCTGTCATCTCGCACACCTCATCATGGTTGTTATTCCTGCCGCTGCGGGCAGCCTTTTCATTATAGCAGATTCTTTTCTCTTTGACAATATTGCAAATAGGTGAAAAAAATGCTATAATGAGGGCAATTCAACGAAATGAGGGACCATCATGAAGCTGGCTGTCACTTATCATTCCGACAACGGACAGGTTTTTCGTCAATTTGAAAAAACCAAGGTGCTGAAGCTCTACGAAATTGAAAACGGTGAGGTGGTGCATACCGAGCTGGTAGGCACCATGGCGGAATCCGTTTCCGACATTGTAGGACTCATCGGAATGATGGAGGCAGACGGCGTTTTATGCGGTGATCTGCTGCCGGAAACCATCACCCTGCTGAACGAGGAGGGCATCCTGTTTTACAGCGGCTTTTATGAGGATGCCGATGAAGCAGTCCAGGATTTTATTGACGGCTATATCCTGTTCGGACCGGATGAAATCATCCCCTCCGGGGAAGAAGCATCACCTGATACCGATCAAAAATAAACAAACAAAAATTCCGCCCGAATCTCAAAGGATCTGAGCGGGATTCTTCTTTTTTCAATGGTTTTTCAGCCCTTGACACGATCGGCAATGATCTGAGCCATCTCCCCTACGTTCTTCATGGAGGAGATTTCTCCCATTCTGAACTTCATTTTGAATTCACGCTCCACGGCGTTGATCAGGGTAATATGCTCCAGGCTGTCCCAATCGTCAATGTCATCGGCAGTGGTCTTGGGATTGACGGTGATGGTGTCATCGTCAAAGACGTCACGGAAAACCTTGTTGAGTCTGTCATAAATTACTTTGCTGTCCATCGTGTTTTCTCCTTTGTCATAGATTCATAGCTCTATTGTACAGGGTATCGCCGGCACTATTTTTCCATAAAAGAAAATAGCGATTTTTTTATTGGAGAGAAGTATTGTCCTCCACCCTGATCACATGGTTCCGGTTCTCATAGGAAGCCACATCCATCTGCCAGACGGAGTTGCCCGCCTCATCCTCACTGATTTTATCAAAGCCAAAGAAACCATAAAGCTCCTTGACCATTTTATTTTTGGCAGTGGGATAATAATAGCCCTTGACGGTGCGGATGCCCTGCTCCCGGCAGCGTTCTATCAGACGGTCAAGCATAGCCAGCTCCATGTCCCGTTTCAGTACACGGCAGCTCATCAGCCACAGCTCCATGTGGAGCACATCCCCGTCCTTCTTGCCGATCACCACGGAAACCACACCGTTATCGCCGAATTTATCCGTCAGCTTGCCATAAAGACGGATATAGTCCCCACTGTGAAAGACCTCTTCCATTTCGGTAGGCGTATAACGTCTGGTGGTGACATTGAACTGGTTGCTCTTATTGGAAAGCTGGGTGATCCGCTGCAGATAGACCGGCAGAAAATCATCAATCACAGCCGTCATGTCCAGGCTCAGCAGATAATCCTTGTAATCCGCAAAGGTCGCCTGCTGAGCAGCCCGCTGGGCATTGGCCTTATACATTTCATTGCGCTTGAGATCATCCTCACTAAAATTCGTCACCTCAAAATAGCCGTTGCGGTCCAGGGTCATGATATAGTTTTCCACGCCATCCATCACCGGAACACTGATGCCGGCGATACGGTCGCTGACAATGGCTCTTTCGGCCGGGTTATCATCGGCAAACACAATGGAATCCGGCAGAATATTCAGTTCGCCTGCGGTTTCTACCAGATTTCTGTCCTTGTTTTCCCAATTGGCCTTGATGATGATAAAGTCCTCCGGACGAAGAGCTCCCTCCGGATGATTCAGGCCGGCAATGGCATTTTCATGGTCGTTTTTGGAGCAGACTGTCAGGATGACTCCCAGCTCCTTCAGAGCTTTGACGTACTGCTGGAATTCATAATAGGACTGGGACACACCGGTTTCCTGACCGATCTGGATACCGTCTACCCCATCATCCCCCACAACACCACCCCAAAGGGTATTGTCCAGGTCAAGAGCCAGTGCCTTTTTGTTCTTGCCGAAAACGGATTTGACGATATGGGACAGATTGAAAGAAAACTCCGGAATGGCATCCACGCACATGGCGTATTTGTACATATTCCAATAGGAGGGATCGCTCCACTGCTTCAGACCGTAGGCAGCGGAAATATAGTTGATGTCATGAATATAGAAGCCTTCTGTCTGATCGGCATATTCGCAGAATTTACGGTTCAGCTCGGAAACGAAATGGCTGCGGCCGCGGTAATCGCTGATATCCTTATTGCCCATGAGACGATAGAAGGGCATCTCGAAGTTATTCTGGATGATCGGGCAGTGATAGGTGGCGGCAATGGTTTTCCACATCTGCTCAAATTTGTTATATTCGTTCTGCAGCAGCTCCTGCACCTGCTCACGGCTGTCACTCATGGAGGGATAATGGGCAATGTTCCGGTTGGTAGTATGAATCCACACGATATCCGGCTTGAAGCTCAGCAGCTCTTCGCTGGGGAACATGGCATCCTGCCAGTACTGAGCATATTCGGACTGATAGAATTCCGCCTCAATGCCCTGGTTCAGCAAAAAGAGATCCAGATAGACCACCAGATCGTTGGTGGTAGATCCGCCAAAAACGGCAATTTTCTTTTTCAGGCGGGTACTTCCGTCCGCCAGCAGCGTACGGCGGATGGATTTCCGTTTTTTCATGATATATTCCGCATCAAAGGGGTATTCCAGTTCTTTCATGAGCCATTTCTCCTTGTTCTTTTTAGATTTTGTCTGAAAACAGCAAAGGACCGCCGACAGCGGTGCCGTCGTCAGTCTTTTGCGGTCTTTTATGGTTTGATGGGTTATTCTCCGTCGTTATAGTGATCTACAATTGTCATGCCCTGTGCCTGGTTCATCAGCTCCGGCAGGCCATAGGAATTATCGCCGAAGGCAGAGAAGGTTGCCATTGAAAACAGCACATCCGTTACCCCCATCTGCTGGATAAAGTCCACCAGATTGCACTGGAAATACCGCATATCTACAATGTAGATTTCCTCAAAGGAGTTCATCAGATATCCGGGCAGGGCATTGCCGTAGCTGTCCTTTACCTCCAGCAGCTTGCGTCCGTTTTTGACGTTGGTACGCACCTTGACAATCTGTTCGTCACCGCCGAAGAAGGTCAGATAGGCATTGGACTGGGGATCTCCCACCTCCTTGAAAAAGCTGCCTGTATAATCAAAGTCAAACGCGGTGTCATAGAAGTCCGTTTTGCACTGATCGTAATTGTCCGGAATATAATAGGTGAAATCCTCCGGATCATTCTTGATGTTGATATCGCCGGAAAAGCCGTACATAGTACCCACAAAATCCTTGATGGTCACCGGTTTGAAGGTAGTCAGGGGCTTGAAGTCCACCTGAGCGGTCTTGGCAAAGGCTTCTGCGGCATAATAGGCTCCCAGAGGCATCCAGTGGTGATCGGTGCGGCAGTAGATCGGCTCCTCGGTATGCAGTGCCAATGCGGACAGCGCATCCACGGAAACAATGCCGTTATCCAGCCGGTCGGCAATATCTTCAAAATATGCCTTCTGGCTGGCATTGTTTTCCGAAAAGTTTGCCGGGAGATAAAATTCGCAGGGCAGCGGATCAATCATGGAATACATTTTGATGCTGCTGTCCAGACGGCTGCGCAGTGCGTTCAGGGAATCCACATAGGCATCTCCCGTTCCGCCGCCGAACAGCTCCATTGCCCGATAATGGCCGTCCTGCTGTACGACAACCACACCGTTTTCGATATTATAGTCTGCATCCAGTGCCCGATAATCCTTCTGGGGAACGGGCTGCTGACTTTCCTCCTTCTGGCTCTGCTCCGTCTGAGAGGCTTCCGGTGTGCTGCTTGTCTGAACAGTCGTATTCTTATTTCTGCTCTTGGGAGGCTCCTTGGCCTTGCCCTTTACATCCTTCACATTGACCGTATTTTCCGAGGAGATACCGAACATTCCCTTGAAGCTGTTGCCCGCGTTTTTGAAAGCATCCCGGAAGGGAACCGTATCCGTGAACCAGTGATTGATCGAAGCGGTATATTTTCCACTGAAATAATCGGCCGCGTTCCACTGGGGGAAGCTGTCCAGGTTTCTGTTTTCAATCTCCGATTTGGTCGAACGGGGAAACACCCAGATGAACAAGGTCAGCAGTGCAAACACCGGCACCAGAATAAACAGCGACAGTGTGGAAGAATATTGCCGGATGGTGGAACGTTTATAGGAATTGAAAGGCTTTTTTTCTTTTGCCTGAGAAGCCTGCTCCGTCACAGGAGAATGATCCTGCAAGGGTTCGGCTGCGGCGTTTTTTTTCTGCAAAGATTCGGCTCCGGTTGGCTTTTCCTTGCCGGTATTGAAATCAGATTGATGTTGATCCATGGTTTTCCTCCTCTTTCAGGCCGTCAGAAACGGAAATACAGGAACGGGTTATTGGTGGAATCCACCAACAGAATAGAGGACATAATCAACAGGTACAGGCAGCCCACCGTTGCTGCAATTTTTCCTGTTGTGTATATGACATTGTTGCCCCATTCAAAGAAGAACTGCTTGATTTTGGGAAGAATCGGCATGGATACGACAATTGCCAGCAGCACCAGGAAAATATTCTTGAGGCAGATGCTCCAGCTGATGGTATCCGTAAACTGGTAACCTTCCCGGAAGAAAAAAGAAGCGCCGCTGATATTGGTAAAGAAGTTGCCCAGCTGGGTCATGTCAGAGAAGCAGAAAATACCGAAGCCGACAATAATAATCAGCTTGCTGTAAATATGGGTCAGGACACGAGGCCACTTTTTCATACGCTTTTTGCCCAGCTTGATTTCCAGCAGCAGGAACAATCCGAAGTACAGGCCCCAGAAAATGAAGTTCCAGGATGCGCCGTGCCACATACCCGTGCAGAACCATACCAGGAAGAGGTTAAAGTACTTTCTCGGTCTGCCGAACACCGGCACATAGAAAAGATAATCCCGGAAGAAGGAACTGAGGGAAATGTGCCATCTCTGCCAGAATTCACTGATAGTCTTGCAGATAAAGGGGTATTTGAAGTTTTCGTCAAAATGGAAGCCGAACATTCTGCCCAGACCGATGGCCATATCGGAGTAACCGCTGAAATCAAAGTAGACATACAGGGAGTAGCAGATCACGGCAAACCAGGTACCAAAGAAGGACAGGCCGGAAATATCCTTATAGCCGCCACTGTTGACGTCACCGAACAGCTGACCGACCACCGCATAGAGGTTATTGGCAATAATCACCTTTTTGGCCAGACCCACGATAAACCGCATAGCTCCCTCGTTGATATCCGCAGCGGTAACGGTACGGCTGTTGATTTCCTTTTCCACCACGCTGTATCGGACGATGGGGCCGGCAATCAGCTGGGGGAAAAGGGACAGATACAGAAGAAAGCTTTTGAAGGACTTCTGCGGCTTCACCGTTTCCCAATAGCAGTCGATGACATAGGAAATCGCCTGGAAGGTAAAGAAGCTGATACCGATGGGCAGCGATATTTTGGGTACCGGGATTTCCCAATGGAACAGCCCGTTGACGTTGCCCACCAGAAAGCCGGTATATTTGAAGACCACCAGCAGCAGCAAATCCACCACAATGGCAAAGGCCAGCGTCAGCTTGGCATCAACAGGATGCTGCTCCTTATGCCCGATGATCCGCCCCATATACCAGTTAAAAAAGGCGCTGAACAGCAGCAGCAGCACATAGGTCGGCTCTCCCCAGGCATAAAACACCAGTGAGAACAGCACCAGCATTGTATTTTTGGTAGACAGCTTTTTACTGAAATAATAACATAGCAGACATAGCGGCAAGAAGCCGTACAGAAAAAACAAATCCGCAAAAACCATTCTCTTTCTCCTTGTCCTTTTATTCTGAATCGTAGTACCACTTATTTTACTCCAAGATCTGACCAATAGCAAGGCAGTTGATGGATTTTATTGGTTACATTTTTGTAAAAGCCGGGCATCTCCGGGGTCAGGATCCTGTTTCCTCATCCAATCTGCCGACCCTTGCGGAGGGCTTCTGAGAGGCAGGCGTATGGAGATCGATATAGGATATTTCGTGGTGAGGCTTTTGCTCCTCTATGGGAGGCGGCTTCATATAATCGCCGAACACCATCGTCAGGTATCGGTCATAGCCCGCCATACAGGGCATTCTCTCCCCTTCAAAGGTGACATAGGTCACACCGCTATAGATTTCCTTGGGATATTCCGGCACCATCCACTTCGGTCCGGAGCACAGCTCCGTGACATTTTTGTTATCTTCAAAGTGATACTTGGAAATCTGTTTTTCGGCGTGGCGCCAGATTTTTCTGCGGATTTTCTTTCCTCTGAAAATTCCCAGCAGTACGCGGCTGCCCAGTCCCACAATGCCGCCGTGCTTTTCCGGAACCACCTGAGCCAGAAACAGCGAAAAGATCAATGTCCAGAACAGCTGCTTTTTTCGGCGGAACCGGCCGTCGGGAGCGGCATCCAGCGGGAAAATATCCAGCACCAGACCGTGGGGCACATCCAGCCCGGCCTGATTTGCCTTTACCAGAGTATAATTTTTATCCACCAGTGTAGTAAAGATATTGCCGGTAAAGACCGTATCATCTGTCCGGAGCAGTTCAAACCGTTCATTGCTTTCCTGCTCTTTCCACAGCACTGTCAGCCGTTCATAATCCGGCCGGGGCAGCATCACATCAATATCATCGTCCCAGGGGACAAACCCGCCGTTTCGCAAAGCACCGATCAGGCAGCCGCCGATGAGGTAAAAGGTCAGGTGATTTCTTTCGCAGAAGTCCCGGAAATAGACCAGCATATCCATCTGTTTCAGCTGCAGCTCCCGCAGCAGTTCCGGTGTCAGTTCTACCGGTTCCATTCCGTCAACCTCCTAACATGATCTATTTGCGTAACCACACAGTTCTTCCCATATCAATTTCCATCCGAAGGGATGCAGGGGGCGGCGGAGTGCCTCCGCCGTCGATTCACGGGCGGATGACCCCGCAGGACGATTCGCGCCTTGCTCCACTCCGTTCCGCTTGATTTTGCCGTGTCTAAACTTTGTGGCCGCGGCTTCCACCCCACACGACGCTAACACGCCGCTTTGGGGTGGTTCTTTTTTGACCGGAAAAACGCTTCGCCTCACCTTTCCTTAGATATGAATTCCCATATCAATTTCCATCCGAAGGGGTGCAGGGGGCGACCGGAAAGCCCCCTGCGTACGCCGGACATGTTCGCTTCGCTAACATCCAACACTTTGTATGATGGGAAATGGACTCCACGAAACCATAAGACCCCGTGTTTCACTTTTTCTGGTGTTCTTTTTTCAGCAGGGGATTAAGCTTGATCTTCGCAATGCCGATGAAGGGATATTCAAATATTTTCAGAGACAGAATAAACGTCACCGCCGTGGCAATGACCATCATTTTGGGAACACCGTAGGACTCAAAGAAGGGCAGCTTATACCACAAAAACTTTTTCTCACAGGGATAGATAAACGCCTGAATGACGTAAACCTGCAGGGTTCTTGCACCGAATCGGGTAAAGAAGGTCTTGACCCTCGGCACCAGTGTCAGGAATGCCGCGCAAAGCACGATGGCCAGCACATAGAAAAGCAGGCGGTTAATCCACATGACAGGGGGTTCCTTAAAAATTTTGAAATAGGAATTTTTATAGTTGTAGGAGGATTCCAGCAGTCTTTGTGCAATGATATCCTTGTTGAAATAAGCAAATACCGGAACCAGAGCAATCACCACAACGGACAAAAGCTGGGTCCAGATGTTGCGGAATCTGAACAGCCATTCCTTTTTGAAATAATAGCCGATCATAAACATGGGAAAATGGTTGATGACTCTGCAAAGGGACAAAAATCCGCCTGCATTCTTGTCATATCCCACCAAAAGTCCCATGACGAAGGCAGCCACAATCACAATCGGCGGTTTGATTCTGACCACATAGGGCAGTACCAGCAGCCATATCGTCATGCACATCAGGTACCACAGACCCGGCCGGGCAATCATACCGCTGAATGTGACGGAATTGTCCTGCAGCACGGTCGCTTCAAAGACCGTCATGAAAAACTGGGCAAACAGATAATAGAGAATATTGGTAAACAGCCTCTGCATTTTGGGGCTGCCGTCCTTATTGATGTAGCCCTTTGAAAAATAACCGGAAATAAACACAAAGCAGGGCATGTGGAAGGAATTGAACAAGAACCACAAGCACCTTGCGCTTTCATGGTCGGTCTTCATGGGAGAGATCGAGTGGGTGACAACGACAAACAGAATGAGCAAAAACTTGGCATTGTCAAAAAAATAGTCTCTTCCCTTTTCGTCGGTGTACTGCGGCAGTCGTTTGGGCCGCTTCTGGGCTTTTGCTTTGACTTTTGATATATTCCTGGCTTTTTCGGTTTTTGACATGAATGACACACTCCCGGAATCCTGTTATTTTTTGGTCATGCACAGAATCATTCTTCTGTAGATTTCGGAAAGGCCTCCCGGATAAAGCACGCTCCAACCCAGCGACTTCAGCCTTGAGGTATCAAGATCCATATACAGCGTTGACAGATAGCCGTTGGCAGAATGGTCCTGCAGGTCATACTGCACACGGATTCCCGCTTCTCTTGCCAGCATTTCCGCCATTTCCGCAATGGAGCAATAGGTTTCTTCATCGGCAAGGTTATATGCGGTACCGGGGGATCCCTTCAGAAGGATGGTCAGAAGTCCCGTCACCGCATCAGCGGTATAGAGATAATCCCGCTCGGTTTCCCCCTTTGTTTTCAGGACGATATCCTGCTTTTCCAGAACGCATCTGCCTAAATAGGCGAATATCCGGTTGTCGTCATAATCCACCCCGGGTCCGAAGGTCTGTGTCAGCCGGGCAATCATCACCGGCACCTGATATTCGGAAGCAAAAGCACAGCAAAGCGCCTCGCACTGCTGCTTGCTGATAGGATAGCTGTTGCGGATATCCAGAGAAGACAGGGCGCCTGCGTCACTTTCCGTGACTTTATGACCCTTTGCAGGGTGACCGTAGGCCTCCATACTGGAAAGATAAACCATTCCCTGAGATTGCTTGCTTCTGGCAAGCTGCAGCAGGTTCAGAGTTCCCTGAACTGCGGTTATAATGGTTTCCACCGGCTGCTGGATAAACGCTTTGCTGGCTGTCTGGCTGGCACCGTGAAGAATATAATCCACCGGTCCGTCTATTGCCGGAAGGTTTTCGACGGTACCCACCACAAGCCGAAGACAAGGATCCTGCTGATAGGCAGCAAACCTTGCCGCTGCCTTCCCCGGATCACGAACCAGTGCCAGAACCGTCAGATGCAGGCTTCTGCGGCTGTTGGCGTAAAGCAGGGCATTCACCACGGAGGAACCGATCAGACCGGTAGCTCCCGTGACGAGAATGGTTTTGTCCTTCAATCGCTCCCATGCAATAAAATCGGCGGAACAGATTTTTTCCATATCCTGCTGAAAAACGGTATTCATGTTCATCAAACTCCCGTATCGTTATTGGAATCCTCGTCGGACTGGGCTTCCTGTGGGGCATTCTCCGTTTCCTCCGGAGTGTCCTCGGCAGTATCTCCGGAATCGCCAGAGGCCTTCACCGGCTTCATTGACACAAAGCTGAGCCGCTGGTACATCAGACGCATTTCTTCGTCACGGGCGGCAATTTCGTCCCGGTATTGCTGGGGGATTTTATCCAGAATAAACCAGTCGATAACCCGGTCGGAGGAGTTGCTGTCAATCACTTCAAAATTACGTTGAATATAGGCCTCCACCTTTTCATATTCAAAATCCTTGTCCCGGATGGCTGTCAGCAGTTCCTCAAAGTTATTGCAGACCTTTCCGGGAGCGGCCAGACGGTAATCATGATGAAATCCTCTGGAAATCGAATACTGCATCTCATCAAAGGCAAAGAACAGCATCGGCTTGTGCATCAGCGAAAACTCATAGATGCAGGAGGAATAGTCGGTAATCAGCAGATCGGTAATGTAAAACAGGTTATTGATATCGGGATAGCTGGTCAGATCCAGGAACCTGTCACTGTAGGGTTCAATGGGGACAGGCGTACTGATCCAGGGGTGCATTTTGAACAGCACCACATATTCATCTCCGCACAGCTCATAGAGCTTGTCAAAATCCATAATTTCAAAGGGATAATGGGCATCCGGATGATTATTGCCACGGAAGGTAGGCGCAAAGAGAATCACCTTTTTTCCCTTGCACATGGGATACTGTTCATACAGCTCCTTGATTTTTTCCTCCCGATGGGTCTTGTCCAGATACTTGTCCATCCGCGGCATTCCGGTGGGCAGAACCCGCTCGCTGTTGATACCCCAGGCTTCGGCAAAAACGTGAGAAACCTGTCTGGAACCGCAGGCTCCATAAGTATAGACGCGATGAGCCAGAAAGGGCGCCGATGCGGCAAGATGTCCCCAGCGGCTGTAGCCGACGGCCTTGAAGCCGATGCCGGCATGCCAGAGATTGATGATGGTGGTATGCTCCAGATCCAGCTTGATGCGTGTGAAAGCAGGAACATAATTATCGACAAAAATAATATTGGCCATGGCCAGATTTCTGGCCAGCTCACGCTGATGCTCCAGTCTCTCCCTCTTGTTATAGACAGAGGGCATATCCGCCAGCCAGGCGTATTCCAGAATGGTAAATTCCTTGTCGATGCCCCGTTCTTTGATGCGCTTCTGAACCGCCTTCAGGTTGGAGGCCATATTGTAATTGGCTTCATAAAGGAACAGCACCGTGTTTTTGTTGTTTTTGTATTTTTTCCGATAGTGGTCATACATATTCTGCAGAAGCTTAAAGGCAAACTTCCGCTTTTTCGCCTTGAATTTTTTCTTCTGTTTGGCAAGAAATTTTGGCTTTTTTTTGGGAGGAGCATAGATATCCCCCATGCCGGCATTCTGGGCATGAAGAATGTGCATCACAAACGGCAGGGTTTCCGCCCATTCTTTGACCAGGAAGGTCACGGCATAGGTTTTCCTTCTTGCCTTTCCGCTATAGAGAAAATTGCGGGAGCATTCCTGGAGCTTCAGTGCCAGCGGAATATCTGTTTCAGCAACGGCAAGAATCTGACGGTCCTGACAGACCACCATGGAATAGTTGCCCGTGGGAATACAGCGGGCATTGCCGGGATTGGTGACGTTCAGTGACAGTTTGTAGAGATTGCCGCTGACACTCTCCTGCCGGAAAACAGCTCTTGCTTTGTAAACACCGTTGACCGCATAAAACACCAGCGGTCTGGATCTGTCTGCTTCCTCAGAGAATTCCACCCTGACATCCAGATACATGGTCACTCGTTCCCATTCAATATGCATGACCGTTGCCTCTACCAGATGACTGTCCATCAGATTTTCCATCAGAATAGGAGCATCGGGAGCTTCCTCGGTTATCATTTCCGCAATAGTTTTTTCTGCTGTGGGAGTCTCGTTCATAATCTGTCTCCTTTTTCAAAAAGCCGCATTTTCATTTCACACCAAGAGCAGCCATTTTCCAGCTTGGCAGAAAGAAGAATGGCTGCTGATGATTGATTAAAAGTCCAGCTGCTGGTTTTCACGGGCATCATAAAGCGCGCGGAAGGTATAGAAGTCATCCGGAGTCGTGATTTTCATATTTTCATAGTTGCCGATGATGCAGTAGGTTTCATAGCCGTACTGGTGCATCAGGGTGCAGGAGTCGATCATATTGGTAAAGCCGTCCGCAATGGCTCTGCGCTGGGCTTCCAGGATATCCTTCAGACGGAAGCTCTGGGGAGCTTTGGCCACATAGGAATGAGCACGGTCAGGAACCCGCTCTACCTTGTCATCATCGTTGACAAGCACAAAGGTTTCCTTGGTTTTGACACAGGTAATCGCAGAGCCATGCTTTTTGACGGATTCAATATTCAGTGTCAGTTCCTCCGGCGTAATCAAAGGACGCACACCGTCATGAATGAGGACAATATCCTCTTCGCTCTCCCGGATTTCCTCAGCCGCTTCCAGTCCGTTAAAAATAGAAAGCTGGCCTGTTTCGCCGCCGGGAACGATTTTTCTGATCTTATCCAGGCGATACCGAAACTGCAGCTCTGCCATATAGTCGATCCAGTCCTGGATACAAACCACCACAATAGCGTCGATATCGGGATGATTCTGGAATACCTCAATGGTGTGAACGATAATCGGCTTGCCATGAACCAACAAAAACTGCTTGGGCTTGTCCTTGGAATTCATACGAGTACCGGAGCCGCCGGCAAAAATAACCGCTGTGTTCATTATAACACTCCTGTTCATATAAAATTTTATGGCATCGCAATTCATCCCGCACGGTAGGTTTTTCGGGAGGGGAAGCCTGACGCTTACAGAACGTCGGGCAGCCGTTTTCTGAACCGGTTGTAGTTGTAAACGCCCAGGATAATCACCAGGGCAAATTCCGAAAAGAAGATACAGTTTTCAAGGAAGGGACGGTAATAGCTTTCAAAAAACCACTGGTTATAGATCAGCGCCTTGCGGTAGCCGTTACAGAAATAGGTCATGGGATTAATCAGCATCACCGCACGAACGAAGTCATTCTGAATGTGATAGGAATCAAAGCAGACACCGGAAATCCAAAACAGTCCGGACATAATGGTAGCAATAAAGCTTTCAAAGTCCTTGCTGAAGGCGCTCATGGGAGCCAGCGACCAGGTCAGTGCCCAGAAAAAAAGGAACATAGCCGCCGCATAGCCGATGATCTGCAGCTGATAAAGACTGGGAGTAAATCCGGCAATGATCAGATAGATATAGGCAATCGCAAACAGCAGCAAATGAACATAAAACTTAGCCAGTGTGGTATAGGTGGTAATGGCGGAAACCGGAAAAGAAATCTTATTGACAAACTGACGATTGTCACGGATACACTTGGAGCCTCTGGACACACAGTCGCTCATAAAGCACCAGGGCAAAAAGCCAGCCATCGCAAAAATAAAGAAGGGAATTTTATCATAGACAGGTCCTCTGGGACCTCCGTTCATACCAATCGTAAAAGCGAACCAATATACAAACAGCTGAAACAGCGGCTTCATCACCGCCCAAAAGGGGCCGATTACAGCGCCCTTATAGGTCTTGAACAAATCATTCTTGGCAAGCATGAAAATCTGTTTGCCAAAGCCCTTATGCTCCCTGGGAATCTGCAGAATACCGTCAAGCACCCTGCGGAAGAAGCTTTTCTTTTCCGCACTGATATGTATTTCCGTATTCATTCCTGGTCCTCCTTTTTTGTATTGCTGATCACACACTGTCTGACAGCCTCAATTTCCTGCTCTGCCGAGCTGCCTGTCCGTCGGTTCCTTCGGCGGATGTGGGCTTTCAGAAAGGGAAGCGCCAGAATTCCGATCAGGGTTCCCACGCCGTAAACAACGTGCAGCAGAAAAAACACTGCCGGCAGCAGAAACTGCACAGGATGCTTTTCCTCTGCCGAAGCAACTGCCGAAGCGGTCATGATCAGATCTGTTGTCAGATACAGCCCTATCAGCAGCGGCAAGGGAAGCATCAGCCAGAAAATTCCGCTGACAGCACCTGCTATCAGGCCAAAAAGCCCGCACAACAAGGCCAGCACAAAGCAAAAGGGTACAAAATGAAATACCGACAGGCATCGGGGACAAAAGCCAAGGGTCAGACCGATCCATTTGCCGTTGGCGAATTTCTGCAGCAGCATAGAGGAAAGTGTTCCCCGGATATGCTGATAGGAAAGAATTTCACTGCTCTGGCAGATACGATAGCCTGCTCTGCGGATGCGGTTATGCAGCTCATTATCCTCTGTCCGGCCGAGATCCTCGTTGAAACCTCCCACCGCAGCAAACACATCCCGGCGATAGGCCCCATGGAACAGGGAGCGGACATATTTCTTTTCCTCGTTTTGCCGTCGGTAGCCGGCAATCGAGCTGCCGAACATGGAGCTTTCCGCTAAAAAGAGCATTTTTTTGAAGGGTGTCGGACGGTCGATCCGATTGGGACGGGCACCGCCGCAAATATCCTCGCCGCTCTCAATCAAGCGGACATTCTGCAGGATAAAATCCTCTGGGATTTCCGCATGGGCATCCAGACGGATAATAATGTCTCCCGTTGCATGGCGCAGCGCCGTATTCCAGCCTGCAGCCTGGCTGCGGCGGGGATTATCGTACACACCGACAGACAGGTAACTTTGGGAAAAGCGACGGGCAAATTCGGAAAAAATCTCCTTGGTACGATCCTGTGAAGCGCTGTCCACCAGCACCAGTTCCGTCAGTCGGGCAGGATAGGACTGAGCTTGCACCTGACGGAGCAGTTCCTCCAGTACCTTCTCTTCATTATAAGCAATGATACACAGGGAAACCGTCATCCGAACCCTTCCTCATCTGTTTATTCGGTACTATTATAGATTTTTCCATCATCTTTGTCAATCAATTCACTGATTTTCGGAATGATTACAAGTTAATTCAGAATTTGGAAGGAAATATTGTCCATAACCTTCAATAATACAAAAATTCCCGGAGAAAACCAGTCTCCGGGAACTCATTTCCTGAATTATTATGCAATGGTAAACCTTGTTCCGCATTCACAACAGCCGAAGGGTGTCTGTAGGTTTCCCTGCAGCAGATCGGAAGCGCTGCTGAGAATCGTTGCAGGCGACTCATTGCCGCATTTCGGACAGCGGATCACCGTCTGCCCCAAAAGAGCCTGATGCTCCTGCCATACAAAACCGTTCTGGCTGTCAGGAAGCTTCAACCGATGAAAAATACCCTCGGCGTCCTTTTGTTCACCGTCCTCACCGGAGTCCTCCAGCAGATGCAGCACCTCCTGAGGAGCAGCGCAGCCGGTCATTTCCTGGCGCAAGGCTTCAATATCCGTCAGCGTCATGGCCATACCCCACTTATTTCAAAGCCAGTCCGGCCTGGAAAGCGGCACCTGCCACCTCCCCCACTACCCGGTAAGCATGGGCCGGGGAATCATACACCAGAGCCTCCACCTTACCCAAGTCAATTTTACCGTCCTCTGTCAGAATGGATACCTCTGCGCTCAGGTTGACAACCTCACCCACCACGCGGATTTCTCCCAGCTCCTCACGGATGGAAACCACCTTACATTCAATGGTCAGGGGATATTCCACAATCACAGGGGCATTGACAAATTCGCTTCTGACCGTATGAAGCCCGGCCTTTTCCAGCTTATCCGGCACGTCCTTAGCGGAAACCAATCCCACATAGTCCGAGGCTATCAGGTTCTTTTTGTCTGCAAAGCTAACGGTAAAGGCCTGATTCCGTCTGATGTTTTCGGTTGTCACATGAGAACCCAGGTTCAGCGCAATATGCTTGCCGCCGCACTGACCGCCCCATGCCGCATTCATCGCATCGGCACTTCCATCTTCGTTGTAAGTAGCAATAATCAATACCGGCAGAGGAGTAATCACTGCCTTCGCTCCAAAATTTCTTTTCATCACAAACACCTCATTCTTTTTGATCGGAATCATCTTCCTCTTCTATTATAATCACCAGAGTCTCCCCTGTCAATTCATACGCACTTGACAATCTTGGTGCTTTGCCCCAAATCCCACCAAGAGACTTCTCGGATCTCGCCTGTCGGCTCGGTCGGCGCTTCTCAGCCTACGGCTGATAGGTATCCACCGGAGACCCGCGCCCCTTGGAAACCTCGGCAGGGACGCAGTCCCTGCACCCAATGTATGAATGATGATGGTGAAATAACCGGAAGAAAGTTTCTTTAAGCAAAAAAGTTCGCCAGCCTTTTCAAAGGCTGCGGGGTCCATGGGGCAGAGCCCCTGGTCGCACTCCGCAGAGTGCGAAACTCCGAATGGGTGCAGGGGGCGACCGGAAAGCCCCCTGCGTACCCTCCGCTATCAAAGAAACAATTTGAAGGGAAGATAGGCAAAAAATCCCGACTCAAATAATCCCGAAATAATCCCGACTCAGGAAAAATCAAAAAAAAGCCTTGACATTTTTTCCCGCTTGTGCTAATATTAATCATGTCGCTGATATGCGGGTGTAGTTCAGTGGTAGAACCCCAGCCTTCCAAGCTGGTTGTGTGGGTTCGATTCCCATCACCCGC
>CACYCV010000273.1 GCA_902772955.1 uncultured Ruminococcus sp. | reverse complement strand
TGTATTCATGTAGCGCCGTATACGAGACCCGTACGTACGGTGCAATGGGAGGTTGAGGGACACAGTGTCCCTCGGTCTACCCTATTGATAAGGCGATGAAAATGCTTAAAAAAAGTCGAAATAATGCTATGAATTTTACCACAAGACAATTATTTTTCGATGCTGTTTTTCTGTGGTTCGTATATAATAGAGATCGTAGACAATGACACAAATCGTTATCGGATCATTGTATCCGGTAACCGAAAAGTATCGCTTTTCATACGAAGGAGGTATGAAAAATGGAAAATGTTTTGATTCTGGTTTTGGTTGGTGTTGCTGTTTTGGTTGCACTGATTATCTTTTTGTGCAGCATTTACAAGGTTGCTGATATTGATAAAGCGCTGATCGTTACAGGCGGAAAAGAACCAAAGATCAAGGTCAGCGGCGGAAGCTTTGTCATTCCGGTATTTCGTAAGGCCCAGTATTTCGACCTCTGTATGCTGACCGTAACGGCGGATCGTGATGAAGTAAAAACAAAAACAGCCGTTCCAATCGTGATTGACTGGACGGCTCAGATCAGACCTGATGTCAATGACATGAACAGACTTAAAAAAGCCATCATGTCATTTAAAGAAAGAGGACAGAACGGTATTATCAATGATGTCCGTCTGACTCTGACCGGCGCCGTCCGTGATATTGTAGCCTCCATGACCCCGGAAGCGGTGTTGATGGACAAACAAACCTTTACCGAAAAGGTGAAGGAAATAGTTTCCGATGAAATGGTCAATATGGGCATGGAGCTGGTGTCCCTGAATATTCAGGACATTACGGACAATAACGGTTATTATGACAACATGGCTGCTCCTGATATGCAGGAAAAGAGAAAGACTGCCGAAACAACCACCGCCATGGTGGATCAGGAGGTTCGTACCCAGAAAGCCTCTGCCGAAAAAACCGCCAAGCAAAATGAGCTTGCCTCTCAGCTGGAGATTGCAGAAAAGGAGAGAGATAATAAGCTGAAGCTGGCCGAGTTCAGATCTCAGACAGATAAAGCAGAGGCGGATGCTGCCATCGCAGGTGAACTGCAAAAAACAGTTCGTCAGCAGGAAGTAGCGGAACAACAGGGTAGAGTTGAGGTCGTGAGACAGGAACAGGCAAATCTGGCTGCACAGAAGGAAAAGGATGTAATTGCCACCAGAGCCGAAGCCGAAAAGCAAAGAAAGCAAATCGAAGCAGAAGCATCGGCCAATATCAAAAAGATTGATGCGGAAGCTCAGGTTCAGGTAGCCGAAAAAGAAGCAAATGCCATTAAGATCAAGGCAGAGGCAGAAGCCGATAGAATCAAAAAGGAAGGTTCTGCGGAAGCTGAGGTTGCCAGAATGAAGGGTATTGCCGAAGCAGAAGCAGAAAAGGCAAAGCTGATGGCCAAGGCGGAAGGTGAGAGAGCACTCGCAGAAGCCCGTGCCTCCAACGAAAAGGTTAATTTCGAGATTGAAAAGGTTAAGATTGAAACCCAGGCAAGAATTGAGATTGCCACCAAGACTGCCACCATCATGGCGGAGCTTGGCAAAAATGCTCAGTTTGTCAATATCGGAGGCAGTTCCCAGGGCGGCCAGACAGGCAATGCACTGTTAGACACACTTTCCGGAATCCCGGAGCTGATGAAGATTCTTGATGTCAAGAATCAGGCGCTGAATGGCAAAAGCTTTAACGAAGAGCTGAACGGCCTTATCTCAGCCGCCGCCGATCCTATCAAGGGAGTGCTTTCCACCTCAAAAACGGAAAACATCACCAACAATATCACAGATCATGCCGGCTGCAATCCGATAGTCAGCAATCAAGCCTGATAGGGTCAGCGTTAACGGAAAACTAAAAATACCCAATAAACTCACTCCCCCGTGCAGGGTTCCATTCTGCCCGGGGGAGTTTCCGGCCGTTCCGCAGCTGAAACATAGGAAAAGTTGGTGACTTTGCCCCCAGGCCCCTTTGGCATTTCGCTGTCTGCAGACAGCAACCAGGGGTTCCACCCCGTGGACCCCGCAGCCTTTGAAAAGGCTGGCGAAACTTTTGACGCATGTCCGCGCAGGACGATTTGACAAATGCACAGCACATCCAAGTTCAATGCTTAGTGAAGTGCATCATTGTTTTTCCAAAGCGTTCTTCCGGTTATTTCACCATCATTCAGGCATTGGGTACAGGGACTGCGTCCCTGTCGAGGGTTTCAAGGGACGAGAAGTCCCTTGGTGTTTTTTTGGGCAACGCCCCAACATTGACTGCGGGGACATCCGTAATTTTCAGAAAAAGGTTGCAAATCATTGCGGATATGTTATGATATAAGAAAAAACAAGTGATGGCATCCTGGAAAAACACAAGATGAATACTTGATTATGTTGAAAGGAGTTTGTACCATGAGTGATAACGAGAAAAAAACCGAACTTGGGGAGTTGATGAATCAGTCTCCGAAATATCCTGAACGGGCTGCAGAAAGGACACCGGCTCAGTGTGAGGGAGTCTATGCTGGTCCTACTCAAATGCCGCGGTCTAAGCCATCTGTCATTGCGGCGGGAGTATTTACCCCTTCTGCGATGATGACCTATGCGGGTCCCGGCATGATGAACCAGATGGCTGGTGCTTTTGTTGCTTTGAATTCGATTCCTGCAGAAAAAACGGAACAGGCTCCTGATCCAAGTCATAAGCCTTGCAGAATGTGTGGATTTGTCAATCCGGGTACTGCTAAATTTTGTTCTGAGTGCGGGAATCCCCTGAGTACGTCGAATCCTGGTTCTAACTGAAACGAGGGGTTATCATGGCATATAAACTTTTAAGGTGCGTATGGGAAATTACGCTTTCATGCTGCTTTGACTGCCGATACTGCGGCTCACGGGCAGGACGTGCCAGAAAGAATGAGCTTTCCACCGAGGAATGTCTTGATGTTGCTGACCAACTGATTCATCTGGGATGCAAAAGGGTCTCTCTGATCGGTGGGGAAGTATTTCTGCGGCATGATTGGAAGGAAATCGTTCTCCGACTGACAGGAGGCGGTGTTGCTGTCAATCCGATTACCAATGGATTTCTTTTCAATGACAGGTTATTAAACGATCTGAAGCAGGCATCTGTCGAATCCGTTTCCGTGTCGTTGGATGGCCCTCGTAGGATTCATGACCAATACAGGCAATCCGGCAGCTATGACCGGGCGCTTCGTGCCGTTGCATTACTGACCTCTGCCGGGATTCCCACCAGTATCATTACTACCCTCCATCATGAAAATGCAGGCCACCTGAAAGAACTGATGGAAGTCATCAGGCAGTATCCGATTTTTGCGTGGCAGCTCCAGGCCTGTTCTCCTATGGGGAACGCCTCTGACAACGGTCTGGATCACAGATTTGATTTTCTCAAGGTGATGAATTTTATCGATCAGAACGCAGATTATGTTCCTTTTTCTTTGGGTATGGCTGATAATATAGGTTATTTTACCAAAGCTGACGGAAGATTGCGGGGAAATCGCAGCGGCAAGGCATTTTTCAGAGGGTGTCTGGCGGGCATCTCCTCCATTGGCATTGACAGTGCAGGCAATGTCCGGGGCTGTGAATCCATGTATGACGAACGTTTTATTGAGGGGAATCTGCGTGAGGAGTCTCTGAAAAGCATCTGGGAAAACCCGGAAAATTTTGCTTATAATCGAAAATTCACCCGGGATCTTCTGACAGGCAGATGTGCCGAATGTCCATGGGGGGAATACTGCGCCGGTGGGTGTCGTTCCTACAATTATTTTGTTCACGGCAAGTTGTATGAGTCACCATATTGTGTATCTGCCCCGTCGTGAGAATACAGCCCTTGCAGTATTGGATAAGCCAAAAAAGAAGCTCGATTCCCAGAGAATCGAGCTTTTGCGCTTTATGGAAGAGTGAGGCTTCTTTGGAAAGGCCCGGACAGTGACATATCATGGCTCCCGGGTTTATTCGGCATTGGAAAGGGAATGCTTTTCGGAGGAACGGATTTTTCTGCCCTGCATCAGCCAGAGAATCCAACCGCTGATCCAAAGGCCACAGCCGGCTATGGCATAAATCATGGTCAGTTGATTGGTAGTGCCGTAGATTTCAATGACGCCTTGAATGATGGAGCCTACGGTAAGTGTCGCAATTCCGCTGTTCCACAGGCGCAGAACATTGATTCCGGGGATATTCTTTTCTATGAACACCAGAATGCTATAGGGAAGAGAGCATCCAAGCAGGGGGATGACAAAGGCAAAGAGCATAAAGTAGGAATATACCCCAAAGCTATAGGATTCATAGACGGCAGCAAACAGGGCACAGAACAAGGCGGCGATAATGCTTCCGATCAGATGCTTTTGCAGCTGTTTGTTATTTTTCGAGGTACACAATGTCGCTCACTCCTCTCTCTTTCATAGATCTCCCGGAGGTAGTCGGGTAATTGATGATCTGTCCGTTGAAATACAGAGTCGACGAACCGCCGCCGTCCAGATTATAGGCCGTACTGACACCGATGCTCTGCAGAAAGGATGCCAGCTGATAGAGGGATAATCCCTTGCTGTCGTCGGTTCTGCCGTCTGACACAACAAAGACATAATGACAGGGTTCTATCATGCCGACAGCGGTTCTGGGATTGCTTGCCATGGCTTTGCCAACCTCTTCATTGACAGTCACATCAATCTGACCGTCCTGCAGCAGTGCGGGACCAAAGCAGAATGCCTGCCAGACGCCGCTGTCTACCAGCTCCTGAGGGGATTGCAGTCCGGAATGGACGATTCTCATGGCACCGTCTGCATAAATACACAGCAAATCTCTGCCGTCGCTGGAATCACGGAAAACCACTCCGTTGCGGATGACATAACCGCTTTCTCTGGCACCGTAGTAGTCTCCGTTAATGGCCAGAATTGCCTGGTTTTGTTCCGCAATCACTGAGGTCTTGTCTGTGACGTTTTTTCCGTAATAATCCTTTGCAAAAGCAGTTTTGACGGCTTCGCTGGATCCTACCGTAATATCGGCGGCATAGACGGTGGTGTCTTCATACCGGTATTGATAGAGCATGATAGCAGCCGACTCATTCTGGTATTCACCGATGAGACTCGCCCCTTGGGTAGCAATACTCTTGCCGGACGAGTCTGCCGTTTTGTTGTCGGTTTCCGTGTCCTGGGAAGAATCGGTTTCCAAAGAAGAATCGGCTTCTGAATAAGAACTGCTCCTGCTTTCTTCTTTCAGGAGGATGCTGCTTTTTTGGTGAAACATGGAGTTGTTGATCATTCCCTTGGTGTATTGCATCGGTCGGCTGATTACAAAGGTGTCCAGCAGGACAAACGTGGTCAAAGCCGCCAGCGCCAACGAAAAGCAAATGGAGTACAGGTGTTTTTTCATGCTTTTGCCTCCTTGAAGACCAGGAATCTCTGCACTGTCCAGCTAAAGATAAACATGACGGTTTCTGTCAGGATTTTTGCCAGCATATACGGTATGCCGGATGCAATCAGAAGTTTGAGAATGCAGGTGTTGCATATCAGGATAACAACTGCCAGCGCAAAATACTTTGCCGCGGCCTGGAGAAAACGGACACGGCTGCCAAATACAAAGCTTTTATTCAATGTGAAATTAACGGAAGCACTGACTATTCTTGCCAGTACATTGGAAAGCACTGTCATTCCGGTCAGAGCCATCAGCACGCAGAAAAAGGCGTAATCAATCAGAAAGCTCAGAAGGGAGGAGGCAGAGAACCGGAGTATTTCCTTATAGATTCTGAAGGAATCCTTCACCGGATGAAAATGGGAAGAAGTGTTATGATCCAGATAGACCGCCTGTATCGGGACCTCCTCAGTCTGAATTTTCTTCTGTTTCAGGTGAAGCAGAACATTCATTTCATATTCGTAACGTTCTCCCTTCACCGAGAGCATATCATCTACCAGACCGCTTCCGAAACCGCGCAGTCCGGTCTGGGTGTCATAGATGGCATTTCCGGTAGAAAGCCGGAAGATCAGCCTTGTTATTCCGTTTCCGACACGACTCCTCAGGGGAGCGTCCATGCCAATGAACCGGCTGCCCAGCACCAGACAGTTAGGGTGATTCTGCGCTCCTTCGCTGACCCGGAGAATATCCTCCGGCAGATGCTGACCGTCGGCATCTGCCGTGACAACAACGTAGGGAGGAGAAAAACGATCCCGGATATAAGACAGCCCGGTTTTCAGTGCGGCGCCCTTTCCACGATTCTGTTTATGGGTCAATACAACAGCATCCTGGGCAATTGCCTGAAAAATTGCTTCCGTTTCTTTTTTGCTTCCGTCATTGACCACCAGGACGGAAAAAGACATCTCCTTCAGGGTCCTTACCAGTTCGATCAGCCGTTTGTCGGGACAGTAAGCCGGTATCAGAGCGATTTGCTGGTGTTGTAGCTTCATCCTTCTCACCTCTGCATCAGGTCAAGCTTATGTAGCTTCCTGATAGAATCCTATCATATCCGTTAGGAATTCAGATGGAAGAAGAGTGAAAAATCTTTGAACAGAAACTTGATAAACTTTAAGAATAGATCTGATCGCATGAAAAGCGGCAAAAGCAGGGAAACAGGCAAGGCCCTCCTGCGATTTTTTCTTTCAGCGGTTTTCAGAGGAAATAATCTCTGAGATACGACTCCGGAACAGTCCATGTCGGTTACAATAACAGACCAGATATTTTGTCCGGCTGATTTTGAAACGTGCCTCGGCATTTCCTTCCGGATAGAGCTTGACCAGCTCGCAGCCGTTGTCCCGGATAGCGGCAATAAAGGAGATATAATGCTCTTTGTTCATTTCGTGGGAAACGGTTACCCAATAGTCGTCCTCCACCTGATTGACTGTCAGCCAATGAGACGAATCGGCCTGTTCTGCCTCCAGTGAAGGCAAAACGATGCCGCAGCAGCTGATGACCGCCTCTCCGGCACTCTGAATCACATTTCCACACAGGGGACAGACATAGAATTTTTCCCGCAGCATATTAAAGCTCCGGTTGGTATTGGAAACATTCTCACCGGCAAACAATTCGATGACGGATACTCCCAGATTTTCCGAAAGCCGTTCGATCAGGGAAATATCCGGATAACCTCTGCCGGTTTCCCACTTAGAAATGGCTTTTGCGGTAACATTCATTTTGTCAGCCAGCTGTTCCTGTGTCATTTTTTTTGCTTCCCGCAGGCGTTTAATCATAGCGCCTGTAATATACGAATTCATAGTGAATCCCTCCTTCCAGACAAGAATACACTACCATCCATTGCAAAGCAACCTACGCTTCGTAGCAACCTTCCGAAGGGGTGCAGGGGGCGATCGGAAAGCCCCCCTGTGTATGCGGGACGTATTTGACTCGCTAACAGCTAACTCTTTATGCGGCGGATGAAAAATCGGAGCCGGTTCAGCCAAAAAAGGAGCAATCAATCAGGAATCAAAGAATTCCCGTCCTTTACCGGTGATGAGCCGCTGTGTTTCAGGATAGACAAAAATCGCCGGATTCCCGGCATTTTCGTCCAGGTAATCCGCAAACCTGGCGGCATACCATTTTGCCATTTCCAGATTGTGCATCAGATAGTTGCCACAGTTTTCTTTGGTGGTACCGGGCACGCTTTCCACGCTGTTGACTTCCCGGAAGGCTCTGAGTAAAAGACCGTAAATCTCCTTGGGGGCACGATTGCCTTTCAGAATCAGGTAAAAACCCGTCAGGCACCCCATGGGTCCCCAATAAATGATTTCCTCCTTCCAGTCGGGATCATTCCGAAGGAAGGTGGCAATGATATGCTCCAGAGAATGCATAGCGGCAACATCGATCGCCGGTTCTCTGTTAGGTCTTGTCAGACGGATGTCATAGGTTGTCAGCAGATTGTCTCCGAGCCGGTCTACCCGACTAGTAAAAATGCCGGGAATAATAGCGGTATGGTCTACCGAAAAGCTGGGAATTAATTCCATGATTCTGTCTCCTTTTAAGTAAATTGGGAAAACTGCAAAAGATGCTCTTTACGGAGCGGCGCTGTTGTACCGAAAAAACCTCTCTTCCTGCACAGAAGAGAGGCAATGAGTGAATACTTGGGATTAAAGAGAATGATAGCCGCAGATTTTATAGATGATTTTCATCAGGCGGCATTTGACTCTGGAACGTACCATATCGAATTCGCCAGCATAGGTGACAGGATGGCCGTTGAAGCCCTTTTTGAAGCGATACACACCATAATTGGAATGGCTCTCGTCTTCATAATGCGGGACACCCATGAAATCATAGATCCTGCAGCCGGACTGGATTGCCCACTGGATCATGCTCCACTGCATCAGATAGTTTGGCATCAGATTACGCTGATTCTGAGTTGAGGCACCGTACACATAATTAACGCGATCACCGAAACGAATGGAGAGAGCGCCTGAAAGAGGCTGGTGATCCGGAGAGTAGCACATATACAATCTGGCATTTTCTCCGAAGGCGGACAGAAGCAGCTCAAAATATTCCTTGGGACGGATATGAAAATGATCACGGGTTCCCGTTTCCTGCATAAGGGTAAAGAAATCGTCGACCTTGCTGTTGTCAACAACGCATTCTACACCCTTCCGGATAGCTGTGCGGACATTATATCGCCATTTGGGATGAAAGTTCTGAAAGATTTCTTCTTCCGTCTTGCCTTCCAAGGGAAGTACATAGTTTTTCAGGGACTGGATGGTGTCATCCTCTGTTTTTTTAAGATTCTGACGAAATCCGACAGAATTCAGGTTGTCGATAGCTTCCTTATCATCCTGCAGTACCATAGGATCTACCCTGATCAAAAAAGCATGGTGCTTGGCTGCAACCTCCTTCATTTTTTCCGTCAGCTTGGCCAGCGTTTCCTTGTCATGCACATCACACACAGGCCCTCTTGGTGCATACGCAAAGGAGGTATGTAAAAAAGAGAATTTCTTGAATAACAGCTGTGCCGCAGCAAGCTCTTTTCCGTTGTCATCGGTCAGGATCACCTGCTCCGATTCCCAGCCCTGCTTAACCTTACTCCAGCATTCCGACTGCATGAAACTGACGTTTTTGCTTCCGGCTGCAAACTTTTCATATTGTGATAGCTCCATATTCTTTCCTCTCCTGTACAGTAATACACATAGTATAGCACAAATGAAGTTGGTTTGTACTTTTGAAATGTTAAAAAATTGTAAAATAAATATTAACAAATAGTGAATAGCACAAAAAATAAGTACTATTCTTTATCACATTAGTGAATCATTCATGGGACGGATCCCTTATACGGAATTATTATAGCGAGGGGGAAAGCTTGTGTTGGTAAAATATCATTCCGAAACGCGAACACGTCCGGTGTAAGCAGGGGGCTTTCCGGTCGCCCCCTGCACCCCTTCGGATTAAAATCTATAGGTAAGTTCGTATTTAAGG
>CACYCV010000272.1 GCA_902772955.1 uncultured Ruminococcus sp. | reverse complement strand
GATGCAAGGTATTCGTTTGTTAATGACATATGCAGAATTTGGCTGTCGGATATTCGCCAATATGCCTTTCTGCTGTTTGCCCATTTCGGGCAAACAAAAAGAACCGATCCTTCCCTTCCGGCAAATGCCGGTGGGAAAGATCGGTTTTTCTTATTCAACAATCATGAGCAAATCAGGGTCTTGCCGTCCATTTCTTCCGGCTGGGAAAGTCCCAGCAGCTGCAGCATGGTGGGAGCAATGTCAGCCAGACGGCCGCCGTCGCGAAGAACGCAGGGATGATTGACCATACAGAAGGGCACCAGATTGGTAGTATGAGCGGTAAAGGGGGAACCGTCCTCATCAATCATTCTGTCTGCATTGCCGTGGTCCGCAGTGATCAGGGCGATACCGTCCATCTTGGTAATGGCATTTACTACCTGTCCGACACAGTCATCCACAGCCTCGACTGCCTTGACAGCAGCCTCAAATACACCGGTATGACCCACCATATCGCAGTTGGCAAAATTCAGAATGATAACATCATACTTGCCGCTCTCGATCCGCTCTACGGCGTTTTTCGTCACTTCATAGGCACTCATTTCAGGCTGGAGATCATAGGTGGCTACCTTGGGAGAAGGAATCAGGCATCTGTCTTCTCCTTCGGAAACCTTTTCCACTCCGCCGTTGAAGAAGAAGGTTACATGGGCATATTTTTCCGTTTCTGCAATACGGAGCTGGGTCAGACCCTTAGAGGAGATATAATCACCGAAGGTGTTGACCAGAGACTGTGGCTTGAAGGCAATTTCCACATTGGGCATGGTAGCGTCATACTGGGTCATGCACACATAATTCAGGGGGAAGAAGCCGTTTCTGCGCTCAAAGCCGCTGAAGTCAGGATCCACAAAGGTTCTGGTGATTTCTCTGGCTCTGTCAGGACGGAAGTTGCAGAAAATCACGGAATCTCCTGCTTTGATGGTGGCATTTTCCGCGCAGACCACCGGCACCACAAATTCATCGGTAACCCCGTTGGCATAAGAATCCGCCACGGCCTGTACCGGGTCGTCTGCCTTGACGCCTTCGCCATAGACCAGCGCCGCATAGGCTTTTTCCACACGATCCCAGTTGGTATCCCGGTCCATTGCATAATAGCGGCCGGCAACGGTGGCGATCTTTCCTACGCCGATTTCTTCCAATTTTGCCTTGCATTCCGCCATATAATCCTTGGCGCTGGATGGAGGCACGTCACGGCCGTCCAGGAAGGCATGGACATATACATTGGAAACACCCATTTTTTTAGCCATTTCGATGATGCCGTAAATATGGGTGATATGGCTGTGTACACCGCCGGGGGAAAGCAGACCCATAACATGAAGGGACTTTCCCTCCTCCTTGGCGTTATTCATGGCGTTGACCAGCACCTCGTTCTGATAAACGGTGCCTTCCTTCATCGCCTTGCTGATTCTGGTCAGCTCCTGATAGACCACTCTGCCGGCGCCCATATTGGTATGGCCGACTTCACTGTTGCCCATCTGTCCGTCGGGCAAACCGACATCCATTCCCGATGCGGCGATCAGTGTGGTGGGGTTGGTGGAGAAAATCTTCTCCAGATTGGGCTTTTTCGCTTCACGGATGGCATTGCCGTAGTTGGTGCCGATACCGAATCCGTCAAGAATCATTAATATCAAAGGCCTTTTCATCAATGCTGCCTCCTGGTTTTTTTGATACCGGAACAGACTGTTTCGTCCCGGCTGCTATGCTCCGGCTTCTCGGCCGGAAAAACTGCTTTTGGGGTACCGGAAGAAACCCCCGGACAACCGCACCTGAGTACCGGTTCTCCGGAAAGGTCGGAATCCTCCCGGACAAAGTTTCTCAGAACTCATCCGGATCAAATTCAGCCGTTGGATGCTGCCTCCAGCAAAACGCCGAAATCAGTTGCCTTCAGAGAAGCGCCTCCGATCAGGCCGCCGTCCACATCCGGCTGGGCAACCAGCTCTGCGGCATTCTTCGGATTCATGGAACCGCCGTACTGAATGGTAACGGCATCGGCAGTTGCCTGGCTGTACAGCTTGGCAAGGGTGGCACGGATGAAGGCGCAAACCTCCTGTGCCTGCTCCGCGGTAGCGGTCTTGCCGGTACCGATAGCCCAGACAGGCTCATAAGCGATGACAACCTTTTTGACATCCTCTTCGGAAACGTCAAACAGATCCAGCTTAATCTGTCTGGCAATCACTTCCTCGGTAATATTGCACTCACGCTCCCAGAGCAGCTCACCGACGCAGACAATGGGCTTCAGCCCTGCAGCCAGAGCCGCCTTGGTTCTCTTGTTGACAGTTTCGTCCGTCTCGCCGAAATACTGTCTTCTCTCACTGTGGCCGATAATAACATATTCCACACCGATTTCCGTCAGCATATCGGCGGATATTTCTCCGGTAAAGGCGCCGCTCTTTTCAAAGTGGACGTTTTCTGCGCCGACCTTGATGTTGGTTCCCTTGGTCAGTTCAACGGCTGTCTCCAGGTTGGTAAAGGGCACGCAGATAACCACCCCGCAGGTAGCATTGGCAGCAATGGGCTTCAGTTCCTCGATCAGAGCCTTTGCTTCGGGACGGGTTTTGTTCATCTTCCAGTTGCCGGCAATAATTGCCTGTCTGACTTCCTTATTCATGATGAAAATCTCCTTTTATTTTTTTGATAGGGGGTTTCTCCCCATGAAAAAAGGGGTGAAGCCTGTGCCCCACCCCTTCATCCTTACCATATTGAAAAGCAATGTCTCAGAAGCGCCGTCGGCACGGAAAACCGTTCCCACGGGAGCTTCCGTCAGATCGTCCGCTTATTCCTTCTCATTGAGGCAGGCAATGCCCGGAAGCACCTTGCCCTCCAGGAATTCCAGAGAAGCACCGCCGCCGGTAGAAATGTGTGTCATTCTGTCGGCATAGCCCAGCTTTTCAACAGCTGCTGCGGAGTCACCGCCGCCGATGATGGAAATAGCGCCGCTTTCAGCGACTGCTCTTGCCACGGCAATGGTACCCTGTGCAAAGTTTTCCCACTCAGAAACGCCCATCGGGCCGTTCCATACAACGGTGCCGGCACCGTTGAGTGCGTTGGCAAACTTTTCTCTGGTCTTGGGACCGATATCCAGACCCATCCAGTCATCCTCGATCTTATCGGAGGGAACCACCTTGAAAGCGGCATCTGCTTTGTATTCCTGAGCCACAACGGTATCCTCAGGAATCAGGAAGCTGACGCCCTTTTCCTTGGCCTTTGCCATAATATCCTTGGCCAGCTCTACCTTGTCCAGCTCGCAGATGGAGGTACCGGTAGAATAGCCCAGTGCCTTCATAAAGGTATAAGCCATGCCGCCGCCGATAATCAGGGTGTCGACCTTATCCAGAAGATTGGTGATAACACCGATCTTATCGGAAACCTTGGCACCGCCGAGAATAGCAACAAAGGGTCTCTTGGGCTCTGTCAGAGCGCCGCCCATCACGGAAATTTCCTTCTGGATGAGATAGCCGCATACGGCAGGCAGATAATCGGCAACACCGGCAGTAGAGGCATGAGCTCTGTGTGCGGTACCGAAGGCATCATTGACATAGATTTCAGCCAGAGAAGCCAGTTCCTTGCTGAAAGCAGGATCGTTCTTTTCCTCTTCCTTGTGGAAACGGACGTTTTCGATCAGCTCAACCTCGCCGTCCTGCAGAGAAGCAGCAATGCTCTTGGCGCTTTCGCCCACAACGTCAGCAGCCATCTTGACCTCAAAGCCCAGTGCCTTGGAGAGATAATCCGCAACGGGAGCGAGAGAATACTTCATGTTGAATTCCCCCTTGGGACGTCCCAGGTGGGAGCAGAGGATGACCTTTGCCTTATGGTCAACCAGATATCTGATGGTTTTGAGTGCTTCATCAATACGCTTGGGGTCAGAGATATTGCCCTCCCCGTCAAACGGTACATTGAAGTCGCAGCGTACAAGAACCTTCTTGCCTGCAACATCAATATCTTCGACTGTCTTTTTGTTGAGATAGTTCATGTTGATAACATCCTTTCTAAGCCGCCTCCCGGCAACTCTTCTTCGGTTTACGGTATTTCACCGTCAGCTACTATTTTATAACATTCTGCACCTTTTTTCAATAGTTAAAACCAATTTTGAGGGAGATTTTTTGGAAAAGTTTTCAAAAAAAGAATCCATGCTGTTTTACCGTCAGTTGGCAAATTCCGGGTACTTCTGAAGGGTTTCCTGCATCGTTCCGTCAAAGATCACCTTGCCGTGCTCCAGATAGATACAGCGCTGACAAAAGTCCTGGATATCCTTGCTGTGGCTGACATACAGCACCGTCACATTCTTCCGGATCAGCTCGGCAATCTTGGCCTTGCACTTTTTCTTGAAGGTATTGTCACCGACGCTGAGAGCCTCATCAATCACCAGGATATCCGGGTCAGTATTGATATTGATAGCAAAGCCGAGACGAACCCGCATACCCGAAGAATAGGTTCTCACAGGCTGGTCAATGTATTCTCCCAGCTCCGCAAATTCGATGGCCTTTTTTTCGATCTGATTGACCTCTTCGGCCTTCAGTCCCAGCACATAGCATTTGAAACGGATATTTTCCCGTCCGGTCATATCTCCCACAAAGCCTGCAGTCAGCTCCAGCAGGGCAGAAACCCGTCCGCGGACGGTAATTTCTCCCTCGGTGGGAAAGGCCACACCGGTGATCATTTTCAGCAGGGTGGATTTGCCGGCACCGTTTCTGCCGATAATGGCCACAGATTCTCCCTTGCGGATTTCAAAGGAAACATGCTCCAGCGCCGTATGCTTTTTAAGCTTTCTGGAACTATAAAACAGAGCGCAAAACTGTTCACGGCTGTTACGGTAAAGCGTGTAGACCTTCGAAACATTGCGGAAAGCAATAATCGGCTTTTCGTCAGGAAGGGCAGCAGATGCGGTATTCTTGTCACTCATAGCGTCAGTTCCTTTCGTCGGTCCTGGGAACCGCTGATACCAACATCATACCCCTTTAAAAACCAATTGTCAACCAACCCCCCTGCAAATCATGATTATCACCAGATTTCCGGCGGATTGTTCCCTTTTTCTTACGGCATTCCCCCACCGGCTCCCGCAGAAGCGGCAGGTTATTCCAGAGCCGCCTGGTGCTGAGAGGCAAAAAGATACAATTCGGCGCATACAGCCACCCCCACGGCAAACAGCTCCTTTTCCTCCCGGAGTATCTCCATTTCATAGCCGTCTCCGAAACAGCTCCAGCATTTTTTCAGCAGCATCACAGGGGATTTGTCCCCGTCAAAAAGCGAAAACCTTCCTGCCGCCGGATCCCCTGCAAAGCGGCAGGGACTGCCGTATATCACGAAACCAAATTCCTCCTTGCAGACAGGCAGCAGGATATAAATTTTGGCATCACAGCGCAGGGTAAAATACTGCACCACAAAATTCTTGTGCTGAATTTCCGCTACAGGCACCTCCCCCTGCAGCACCATCACAATCTGTTTTCTTTTGTCGGAATCCACCGTGACAGAATAGCGCAGGGAACCGAATTCATCCATCACCTCAAAGCAGACCCCCCCCTGTGCCGACGTTCTTCTCAGATACCGTTTCATCCCATTTCCTGCCAACTCCTTTCTTCCGGAAATACCCGCTTTTCAGCACAGGAACGCGCTGTCCGCCACTGACAGGGGAATGTGGGCAATTTTGGATACATCCTCTGCCGTTACGCTTTCCATTGCCTCCAGCTCTGCCATTTCCGCCTGCATCAGCAGCCACGCCGCAAAGCTGTCTGCCTCCCGTTCATAGCGGTTTACACAAAAGTCCGTATTCAGACTCAGATTCAGGGAATTTGTTCCCTTATGCAGCACCACATGACCCAGCTCATGAGCCATGGTGAACCTGCTTTCGTAAAAGTCCAGATCACGGTTCAGCACGATAAAAGGCAGGTCGTTCATCCGCACCGTAAATCCGTTGACACACCGGGGAAGCTCCTGCCGGAGCACGGTAATCCCCAGTATTTCACAAAGCTCTGACGGCTCTGCTGTATGATAGCACTCCGCCAGCGCCTGTGCCTTCTGTTTTGCTTGATTCATGCTCTGCCCTCCTCAGGAATGTTCCAACGCACTTTTGTGCTGCTGCCTGGCCAGGGCTGCCACCACCTTGATGGCATCGATGATCTTCATCCTGTCCGTCGGATCCAGAGGAACGCCGTCAAACATCAGTCCCTCCTGCATGGTCAGCCGTCTGGTAAATTCATCAAACACCTCCGAAACCTCCACACCTCCCTCCGGGGAAGAGGATTCCTCACTGCCGAGAAAATAATCTCCCGACACGCCGAAAATTTCGCACAGCCGGCGCAGCATTCTGCTGTCCGGTTCCCGTCTGTTTTGTTCATACATTCCTACCGCTGAGGGAGATACCCCCAGTCTGACGGCCAACGCCGACTGGGTCATGCCATCTCTTTTTCTGAGCTGTCTGATTTTACTTCCAAGAGACATTTTTCTTCCTCCTCTGCCCCACATCCAAACGAGGGGCATCCCGGTTGTCCGGCTCTTCTGATACATTTCTGCGCCCATACTGTCAGGCACACGGCCGCACAGAAACTTCCAGCCTGCCGGCCTGAGGCAGAAAAAGAAGTCCTGCGTTTACGCTATCTATGATACCACACTTTTCGTGTAATTGCAAGAGAAATCTGACGGATACCGGCCGCATTGTACGAAAATTTGTTCTATTCTTTATCTAACAAACATTTGTTCTTATTTTCTCTTGATTTTTTCAAAAACGCGGATATAATAAGACTTAACAGGGACTCTCTCACTCCGGTATGATCAGAACACCGGAGAAGGGAACCCGTTTTCTTATCTCAAAGAACAACACAGAACGTGTAGAACGGAGGAACACATGACTTATCAGGAATGGGCGAAGGAATACCGGAACAGTGCAGAAACAATCAGGACAAAAATACAGCAGCTCAGAGAGGAAGAAAAACACGCACCCGTCAGCGAGCTGCCATTGCTGGACAGAAAAATCAGCCTCTTATACGGAATGTATTTAGACTGCAGCAAAACTGCTGACCTGCTGCAGAAGCGGGAAGGAGTGGTTTGATGGGTAAGTTTCAATTAGACCTGAATGAAGGCATCAGTGAACACGTCTCTTTTGATCAGTATCTCAGAGGAAAGAGCGGCAGCTCGGAACGGCAGAAACGGATGCTGAAGCTGCTCAAAACCGCCATGACTCAGGAATTATCGCAGCGGCAGCGGGATTGTATGCAGTTTTATTATTTTGAGCAACGGCCGGTCAAGGAAATCGCCGGGATGCTGCAGCTTCGTCCTACCACGGTGTATAAGCATCTGAAACGGGGACGATGTATTCTGAAAAAGGTCTGCCGGTATCTGTAATACTGCTATCGCTTAAGGAACCTCTGAATCAATCATGCCTTTCGGCTCAGTACCTGTCTTGCTTGCATCCTTTCCGTCATCTTGCACCAAAATCCCTTGAAATACCTCTGTATTCCTGCGGAATCTTAATACAATCTGACAGCGCAATACAGGCACTGGATTTCATCAGCACTTCCTTAAAAAGAACCTGAATCCGTGAAACTCAAATAGAATAAATAGCTGAAAGCAAGATAAACAGAGCTTTACAAGCAAAATGTATCATTCCTTGT
>CACYCV010000271.1 GCA_902772955.1 uncultured Ruminococcus sp. | reverse complement strand
AGCATAATACCGTCCTTTTCCAGCTGTGTATAGGTAATCCCGGCAAACCGGATAAATTCCGTTCTGGCTGCTTCAAACCATACAGGATAGACGGAATGATGAATAATCCCCATCTGATCCGTTTCCGCATAGCGGGCGACAATTTTTGTTTCACAATGCATATCTAAACTCCTTGCCCTCAGATTTCCGTCGGCCTGGTACCTGCCACCAGAATGGCCTGAACCTCGTTATAAACCTCCGGTTCAAGCACCCGTTCCGGAATGGCAAAATTTCTTCCGTCCGACAGACTGATCATAAAAATATTTTCAAATTCCGACAGCTCACAATTGCCGTCCAGATCAATGCTCCAGGCACCGCTGCCTTCTCCGATATCAATATGGTCGGGATAAATTTCCGCATGGATGGTTTTTCCGTCTGCGGCATTTCTGGACAGGCTCCGGATGTGCAAAAACGGTACCAGCCAGATCAGAAGAATCATAACCAGACAAAAAATAGCAAAGAAGAGATTCATATTCTTCCATTCGCCGTCTCTCAGAAAATAAGCCATCCAGAAGCCCACAGAGGCCAGTCCGAACACAACACTTTCCAAAACGGCTCTTTTTCCCCTTGTTTTAAAAAGACCGGTGTGCTGAATACACTCATACATTTCCTTACGGGTCATGACATACGAAAGCCGGATTCCGGTTTCCGGAATTTCATATTCCTCAGCATCATCATCTGCCACCAGCTCTGCTTCAGAGCCGTCCCATTCGGGATTATCTTCGTTTACAACAGATTCCGTCTGTTGGTGATTTTCATTTAAACTGTCGTCTGTATCTTTCATATTTACTCCTTTTTGGTCATTTTTTTCATCTGTCCGCACACGGGCTGCACACCCCACTTAATTCAACCTTCTTCTTCGGAACATCGGGACTCTGTCCCAAGCCCTGCCGGGGAAAACCCTTTTTTGAAAAAAAGGTTTTTTCCCCGGACCCCTTTCCCAAAAAAACTGTGTCTTTTACGTCAAAGAACAACAGAAAAAAGGGGATATTTTTAAAAATTGATTTTCCTGCGGACGATCCCGCCGTCAAACATCCAGATTCTGGACATATTTGGCATTCTTTTCGATAAATTCCCTTCTTGGCTCAACCTTGTCTCCCATGAGAATAGTAAAGACCTCATCGGCCGCTGCAGCATCCTCCATATCCACCCGCAGCATGATTCTGGTGGAAGGATCCATGGTGGTCTCCCAGAGCTGCTCCGCATCCATTTCACCAAGACCTTTATAGCGCTGAATTTCATACTTGCCGCCAAGCTCCTCCATAATTTTATCCCTTTCCTGATCGGAATAGGCATAATGATGTTCCTTGCCCTTGGTAATCCGATAGAGGGGAGGCTGGGCTATATAGATATGTCCCTCTTCAATCAGGGGACGCATAAACCGGAAGAAGAAGGTCAGCATCAGGGTCCGGATATGGGAACCGTCCACATCGGCATCGGCCATAATGATTATTTTTCCATAGCGCAGCTTTCCCAGATCTATTTCATCACCGATGCCGCAGCCAAGAGCGGTAATGACGGGCATCAGCTTATCATTGCCATAAACACGGTCCAGTCTGGCTTTTTCCACATTCAGCATCTTGCCCCACAGGGGAAGAATTGCCTGAAATCTTCTGTCACGGCCTCCCTTGGCGGATCCTCCTGCGGAGTCACCCTCTACGATATAGATTTCCGTTTCCTCCACGTTCCGGGACTGACAATCCGCCAGCTTACCCGGCAGACCGGCACCCTCCATTGCGGTTTTTCTTCTGGCCAGATCTCTGGCTTTTCTGGCCGCATCTCTGGCTCTTGCCGCCATCAGGGCTTTTTCAAAGATTGCCTTGGCCGTAGCGGGATTTTCCTCCAGATACTGCTCCAGCTTTTCGCTGACCAGCTTGTCCACCAATGTACGGATTTCCGTATTTCCCAGCTTTGCCTTTGTCTGGCTCTCAAACTGGGCGTCCTTGAGTTTGACGCTGATGACGGCAGTAAGACCTTCCCGTACATCCTCGCCGCTGAGATTTTTTTCTCCCTCTTTGATGAGATTGAATTTTCTGGCATAATCATTCATAACCCTGGTCAGAGAACGCTTGAAGCCCTCTTCGTGGGTACCGCCGTCATTGGTATGAATATTATTGGCAAAGGACAGTATCAGCTCATTGTAGCTTTCGTTATACTGCATAGCAATTTCTGCAGAGGCGGAATCATCCTCATTTTTCATCTGAAAATAGATGATATCCGGGTGAATGACATCCAATGCGCGTTTTTTGTGGATGTATTCTACAAAACTGGAAACGCCGCCTTCGTAGCAGAAGTCATTGCTGACGATATTTTCCGGATCCCGTTCGTCAATCAGTTCGATATGTATGCCGGCATTCAGAAAAGCCTGCTCCCGCAGCCGGGTTGAAAGCACTTCATAGTCATAGACATCCGTTTCGGTAAAAATCTCGGGATCAGCCTTGAAGGTTACCGTTGTACCGGTTTTGGTGCCTTTACCGACTTTTTCCAGATCAGTCACCTGATTGCCTCTTTCAAAGCGCTGGCGGTAGATATCCGTTCCGTCGCAGACCTCTACTTCGGTCCATTCCGAAAGGGCATTGACCACGGAAGCACCCACGCCGTGCAGACCGCCTGCCACCTTATAGCCGCCTCCGCCGAATTTTCCTCCCGCGTGCAGCACGGTAAAGACCACCGTTACAGCCGGAATTCCTAGCTTAGGCTGAATACCTACGGGAATACCGCGTCCGTCATCCTCTACCCGGACAATTTCTCCCGGCAGCAGACGGACATCAATTTTGCTGCAGTAGCCTGCCAGAGCTTCATCAATTGAATTATCGACGATTTCATAGACCAGATGATGCAGTCCTCTCGGTCCGGTGGAACCGATATACATACCCGGACGTTTTCTGACTGCCTCCAGTCCCTCCAGCACCTGTATTTCGTCAGCACCGTATTTTTCTGTGGTCTGAGAAATTTCATTTAAATCCATATTGTTGTACCTCCTATTATGCGTGACCGGTGCGTGACCGAACGGGACGATTCGCGGCAGCTCTCCACTCCGTTCCGCTCGATTTTACCGTGTCTGACTTTACTGTCGCGGCTTCCACCCCACACGACGCTTATGCGCCGCTTTGTGGTGGTTGCATTCTGACCGGAAGGACGCTTCGCCAAGTTCGTTTTCGGGGGTCCCGATGGGACTTTTTCGCAAAAGTCCCCGCCGGGTCGCACTCCGCAGAGTGCGAAACACCAAAGGGGCTTGGGGGCGAAGACACCAAATTATATTACTTTCTTCACAGCAGCTTACGCTGCTGTGATAGAAACCTTCCTGAACGATAAAACCAGGGTTATCGACGTTTTTTATTCGGCCTGACAATCCGGGTAAAGCACGGCGCTGCCACAAAAGCAGCGAAAATGACCGCTGCGTCAATGATAACCATGGTCCGGAATAAATTTCTGTCTATTTCTTCCTTTGACAGAAGCAGTGCCACATTGACAATAATCATAATGATACAGGCAATTGCCACCGGAATTGCCCGATATCGTTTTCTTACAACGAATTTCTTTTTGCAGTGATAGCATTCCTGTTCCTTGCTTTTCAGTGTGAGCAGTTTCCGGTAACCATAACCGGATCCGCAATAGGGACACACCTGAAATTTTGGCATAAAGCTCCTCTTTTCTTACGGCTCCGGCTCCTGTTCCTCAGGAGCCACACCCGTTGGTTGGCTGTCAGAATCTTTTACTTCTTCCGGAATATCGACAGCGTTTTCCGGACTCTGACGATTGATCTCAAAGGAAATTTCGTTGTTGTGTATTTCTTCCTGCTGCTGCTCTGCCGATTCATGCCCAAGCAGCTCCGCTTCGGACTTGTGATTGACATGATTTTTGGCCCGCATGAATTTGGCCGAGAAATCCTCGTCTACGTCCAGGCTGATGGGTTTTCCTTCATTGGGAACCGGAACAGAAACAGGCGCCGGCACAGGACGGGGAAACACCTCATTGGAAATCACCGGTGTGCTCTTGTCGAGCAGCTTTTTGACAGCCGATTTATCCTTGCACGGTGCCAGCCTGACAAGGAAGGGAATGAACAGATAAAAAATCAGAAACGGCACCAGCACACAAATGATGCCCACAGGGCTGCTGTGGTCACCGCCGATCGAATACATCACCACCAGCAGCAGGGACAGGACACACGCCAGACTCGCTACTCCATAGGCAACCCTGCTGATGACTACGTTGGAGATGCAGCTGCAGGCACGGCAGGTGTGTTCTCCCTTGGTTTTCATAAACATGGCACCTATGTAGGAAATTTTTTTGTGACAATACGGGCAGCGCGGCAGCCGTAATATTTTTGACACAGGTAATCATTCCTTTCTTATTCCGCGGATAATTGATTTTGTAAAACACGTTTCATCAAGGTAATGGGGGAGAGCTGACAGATATATATCCTTTCTCCTTCTCTTTCCCGGCAAATCACAAAGGATTTCGGCAGCTCGGAAGAAACATTGACAATTTTTCCCTGTTTTTCTGCCCTGGCTAAGTATTCTCTGGTTCTGAGAGAAACCGTAGAGTTGTCAAGGTCAAAAATACCGACGATTTCCTCTGTCCGGATAATGGTGTCGCTTCCTAAATGCAGGTACAAGATGATTCCTCCGCAGCCGTGATTTTTCCGTTACTGATCCGGAATTTATTGTCTGAGTGAATTTCTTTTTCGCAGCAGGTAATAAATACCTGCTGTCCTTTTAATTGATGCAGCAGGTAATTTTGCCGGCTTTCGTCCAGTTCACTGAGCACATCATCCAGTAAAATAACGGGAGATTCCTGCTTTTCACTTCCCAGAACGGCAGCCTCTGCCAGCTTCAATGCCAGAACGGCGCTGCGCTGCTGCCCTTGGGAACCGAAATTTTTGGCTTCCCTGCCGTCAATCCGGATAGTCAGATCGTCCCGATGAACACCGCAGGTGGTATATCCGCAGTAAATGTCGTCTGTCTGCCGGTTCTGAAGAGACTCCAGCAAAGCGTTTTTCCAGGCCTCCGCACTGTTTTCTTCCGGTTTGCAGCCGGAACGATAGGCAACCGACAAAACCTCCCGGCCGGATGAAATGCCTTCATAAAAAACAGAAGACTGGCGGGAAAGCTGCTCCACATAGTGACAGCGAGCCATGGCAACGGCCGCTCCTTCGGCAGCCAGCCGGTCGTTCCAGATTTCCAGCATATCCTCCAGTTCTCTGTGGCGGGGAATATCCTTCAGCAGGGCATTCCTTTCGTTGAGTACCTTCCGGTATCTTGTCAGAAGAACAGCATAGGAGGGGCGGATCTGACAAATGGCAGCGTCAATGAAGTTTCTCCGTTCCTCCGGGCCGCTTTTGACCAGCGTCAGATGATCGGGCGAAAACACCACCGCACAGAATCTGCCGATGATCTGCGACATGAATTGTTTGGGAACATCATTCAGAACAGCGCTTCTTTTGCCGCCGCCAATAATAACGGCGATGGTCTGGTCCCGGTGTTTCGATGCAAAACAAAGCTCCAGCCGGGAATATTTTTCTCCAAAGGAAATCAGTTCCTGATCTTTGGAGCCGCGGAAGGATCGTCCGCCGGTACAAAGCCAGATGCTTTCCAGTAAATTGGTCTTACCCTGAGCATTGTCACCATAGATGACATTTATGCCGGGATCTGGAAAAATGGTATTTTTTTCAAGGTTCCGGTAATTTTCAAACGTCAGACTTCTGATGAACAAATCAGCACACCTCAAATGTGGTATTTTGGTAGGTTGCCTTGTCGCCGCGGTGCATTTTTTTGCCTCTTTGGGTACAGACTACACCGTTGACCAGCACCTGACCGTTCTGAATGGCCAGTTTTGACTGACCGCCGGTTTCAAAAGTGCCGGCTATTTTTAACAGGTCGCACAGACGAATGTATTCTTCTTCTGCGGAAAGTGTAAATTTTTCATTTTTCATTACGCAACCTCACAGGAAGCACCAGGAAGATAAAGCTGTCACCTTCGCTGGGCAGAAGGACGATAGGGCTGAGGGGACCGTTGATGTGAATTTCCACTTCATCGGTTTCCGTATTGCGCAGGGCGTCCAGCATATATTTATTGTCAAAGCCGATTTCCAGGTCTTCTCCGGTAATCTCTGCTTCAAACTCGTCATAGGCCTGTCCCAGTGTAGTATTGCAGGAGGTTTTGATCATTCCGTTGTCAATGCGGCAGCGGATAGGACTTTTCATTCGTTCATTCAGCAGCAGGGACATTCTGTCAATGGCGCTGATGAATTTACGGGTGTTGACTTTCAGGGTGGTGGAGTGGTTGGAAGGCAGTGCTGCCTTATAGTTCATAAATTCCGCTTCAATCAGGCGGCTGATAATGGAATAGGAGCCGATGCGAAAGATGATATGTCTGTCGCCGACGGTCATTGAGACGGTTTTTGTGTCCTCGCGGATCAGTTTTTCCACCTCTGAAAGGGATTTTCCGGGAACGATAAAGCTTTTTTCACCGTCGTATGTGATTTTTTCCTTGCGGATAGCCAGACGATAGCCGTCTACAGAAATAATTTTGACAAATCCGTTTTCAATTTCAAAGAGAGAGCCTTTATGGGCAGGCTTGATATCCTTGTCGGAAATGGCATAGATTGTTTGGCGGATCATACTCTGGAGGATTTCTCCGGCTATGGTGATGGTTTCGCTTCCGGTGACTGACGGAAGCTCCGGATATTCCGAATCGGGAATTCCGATAATCCGGTAGTCGGATTTGCCGCTGTTGATATAGACGTTCAGCTTTTCGTCTGTTTCGATGGTAATCTGGTTTTCAGGCATTCTCCGGATAATATCCGAAAACAGCCTTGCATTAAGAACAATGGTTCCTTCGGTATAGATGTTGGCATCAATGGCAGTGGTAATGCCGATTTCCAGATCGTAGCCGGTAAGAACAAGGCGTGACCCTGCAGCCTTAATCAGGATTCCTTCCAGAGCAGGCATTGTGGATTTGGAAGAAACGGCTCTTGTCACATTCAACACTGCGTCATTGAGTGTCTGCTTGTTGCAGTTAAATTTCATCTTATCATTCCTTTTTCGTTTTTTGGGTAGGATTTCCTATAATAGAATAGATATATATATAGTAATAGTAATAGAGGTTGTTAATATGTGGAAAAGCTCCGTTATCTCTCTCTGGAAAGGGGTTTCATTAGTTTCAACTCTGTTGAGTCAATTCTGAAACGGAGTGGAGGAATTTTGAGTCATCTTTCTGCATTCCACACCTCCGTGGAAATTGGTTAGTGGAATGTTGATAACTTGTTGAATATGTTTAACTTGTGAAAAACTATTTTTCAACCGTTTTTGTTGAAATGTGAAATCATTATCAACCGGCGGTGGAGTGTCTCCGCTGTCGATTCGCGGGTGAGTGACCGCACGGGACGTGTTCGCTTCGCTAAGATCCAACTTTTTTTACAATGGGAAAGCAGAGTTTCACTACACGAAAAAAAATCGGATGTGTTATACATTCGTCAAGTTGTCGCGGCTTCCACCCCACACGGCACTCACGTGCCGCTTAGGGGTAGTTGCATTATAACCGGAGGAACGCTTCGCAACGTCAAAAGTTTTCGCTGTCCGCAGACAACGAGATACTAAAGGGTCTTGTGGGGACTCTTTCGCAAAAGTTTGTATCTACGGGAGAATAATTGAGTTAACTAAACGAGATACCTGGTAAGAATAATAAATTCGTCCGATATCGTTTTCGGGGGTCTCGGGGGGACTTTTTCGCAAAAGTCTGTATCTACGGGAGAATCATTGAGTTAACTAAACGAGATACCTGGTAAGAATAATAAATTCGTCCGATATCGTTTTCTGGGGTCTCGGGGGGACTTTTTCGCAAAAGTCTGTATCTACGGGAGAATAATTGAGTTAACTAAACGAGATACCTGGTAAGAATAATAAATTCGTCCGATATCGTT
>CACYCV010000270.1 GCA_902772955.1 uncultured Ruminococcus sp. | reverse complement strand
TGATCCTGCTGAGGCTGCTGATAGCCGCCGAACTGATCCTGCTGAGGCTGCTGATAGCCGCCGAACTGATCCTGCTGAGGCTGCTGACCGCCGTTACCGGTGGATTCGTAGTAGCTGTTCGGCTGATCCGGCTGATTCATATCAAACCGGTCGTCGTTATTCATTACAGGATACTGTTCCTGAGGCTGAGGCTGTTCAAAGGCCGGCTGCTGCTGACCGAAGGGGTTTGGCTGCTGCTGACCAAAAGGATTGGGCTGGGGCTGCTGCATAAAGGGGTTCTGTACCGGCGTATAGGGAGCGCTGGTACCCACGCTGACAGAGCCGTCCGGCGCAATATTATACTGAGGATTGACAATATCGTCTGAAATTTTAGGCTGCTGGGGGGGCTGATATCCTCCGGATGCTTTCTTTTTAAAACCCATAATTCTCTACTCCATTCTGATATATTTTTTGACAGCGGTATTTCTTATGACTGCTGTTTTTTCTGTTGATAGCTGCGGCGCAGCTCCTCTATCTGAGGACCGATATTTCCGCCGAACAACGAGATTCTTGTCTGACGCTGCATTCCCAGCGGCACAGGAGGCACCGTAATGGTATAGCGGAAAACGGGCGTTCTGTCGGGTTTTCGCTGGGGAGAAGCTTGTTGATCCGCTGTCGGTGCAGGTGCCACAACCGGCACTTCCGGTGCTGCATGCATTGCCTGGGGTACCGTCTGTTCTTCTGCGATAACAGCTTCCGGAGAAGGCTGCAGAGTAGACTCCAGGGTAGATTCCGTCACCGCATCCGTCGGTGCCCCCATGGGAAGAGCCGTTTCCGGCTGAGACGCGGCAGCCCCTGCACTGGCAGCGGAAAGCATCTGCTCCAGGTTATCCAGCTGCATACTGTCACTGGCGCCGATAGGCGGAAGACTTGTTTCCTGTCGGCCGCTGTTTCCGGCTGCGCTTTTTTTCCGTTTTTGGGGACGGGGGGGAGCGGAAGCCAGCCCGATCTCGTTTTTATTTTCCTGCTGCTGCCGGGCAATATCCTCCAGAGAATAATGCCGGTCAGATATGGTTTTCGTCCCAAAAGCAGAGGAAGATGCCTGCTGCGGTTGTGGCTGCGACATAGGCTGGGGCTGGGGTTGTGGCTGAGGCTGCGGCTTAGGAGCATTTCCCGCAGGACGCTGAACCCTGGCGCCGCATATAAAGCAGAAATTTCCGTTATCGGGAATTTCCGCTCCACAGTGTTGACAAAACATGATTCTCAATCCTTTCTTTGAAATTTCCGCCGGTCATGCAAACCGACCCGCGGCAGCAGACATCCGAAATCGGACCGGCCGCTGCCAGGAAAGTTCCCCAAAAACATTTCTGTCCGGAAATGCCGGCATATCGGCGGCTTTTTGCAAAAAACATTCTCTACCGCCGGATTTTCAGGGGACCCTACAGTTCTTCATCTTAAAGTATATGTTATCAGGCCTGGTTTGTCAATTTTTTACCGGGAATTATTTTAAATAATTTAACAAAAATGATTGTTTATTCAGCAGTTTTCATATATAATAAAAGCAGTTGGCAAAAATCCGCCGGACTTCTGCTTTACTGTACCACAAAAAACCTGCTGTTTATGTTGGATTATGTCCCTTACTGCTTGCGGATATAAAAAAATTGATAAGGAGTAACTGAAGATGACTTATTATGAACAAACACTCACCCAGATGAAACGATTGTTGGATGACTGCAAGGAACACCGCTATGCTTCCTTTTTGGCAGACTGCCTCACCGACTATGCTGACAGCAAGGATGTCGCGCGCTTTCAGAAAGGTTTCTCCGGCAGCGGTATTTTTGAAAACTTCAGCTTCCGCGACTCGGATTTTGACGATCCTGCTCTTGCCTTCTGGACCGTCCAGCTTTTCGGCGGTCTGACTGCCATGGCTATCCAGCTGGCCAAATTCGAAGTCGCCAACCGTTCGATGGACATTCCTTTTATGCGGAAGCATTTCGGCCATCCGGCAGAAGTGATCGGCGGTATGAAATGCCGTCAGTGCGGCAAAAGATTTATCAACGCCATGGACATTGCCAAGTATATCACCCCTCCGGTGATTTCTGCAATCATAGTTGACGGACTGGAAAACGGCGATCTGAACAGCCGTGTCTCCGAGCTGCTGCAATTTCGTTCGGAGGTTCTGCTCTCCGAACAGGAAACTGCCAAAAGACGCGCCGCCAACACCAAGGTGGCCGTATCCGACAGCTGGGCTCCCCTTTCCCTCTGCCCGGACTGCGGCGGCAATGATCTCATCAAATGCCGTTTCCTCAAAAGTCTGAGAACGGAAGCCTTTGTTGCTTTGAACCGATAATCATTTCCCTGTTCCGGCTTTTCCGCCGAAACAACGAAAGGAGTCCTGACAGATGAAAAAAACCGTCACCCTGTTACTATCCTGCCTGTTGCTTGCCTGTACGGCAGCAGGATGCGGCAGCAAATCAAACAATCAGCAAAGCAGCGCCGGCTCCCCTTCCGCGGAATCCTCTGCGCAGAATTCCGGCGCGGCAGAAGCCTCCCCGGACAGCACCACTGAGAGCACTCCCGCTGATGAAAACACCGACAGTTCCGCTGAGTCTGCCCTGTCAGAGGAGACAGACGATACGGAGGAAGACCCGACTGACAGCGGCTCAGGCGGCATTACCATTGACGAGGACGGCAATATTACCATTGATCCCACCCAGATAGACGACTGGAACGATCCGGACGAACCGGGAGAAACGGTTCAGAATCAGTACCTGATCAACGGTTACCAGGTGCTCTATCTTTCTCCCGAGCATTTCGGAGCAGACAGCCAGCTTCCGGCTGCCTATGTACTAAAGTCCTCAAAGGAACGGGAGGAGTTTATCAACACCTATGGCACATCCTATTCTCTGACGACATCTTATTCGGACAACGAACAGGTCAACAAATCCTCCTTTACCGAAATTACCAACAACATGGATGAAAGCTATTTTGAATCCTTCGATGCCCTGATCGTAGTGGCTGCCTATTCCAAGAGCAAAAGTCCGGATGCCGACATGGAGGATATCAACGAAGAGGGCAGTACCGTGCGGATCACGTTCCTTAGTGAGGAGCCGTCCGACGCTTCCGACACCGGTTATCTTTGCTGGGTTGTCCCCGCGCCCAAAAATGCTCTCTCCGAAAAGCAAATTTCCGTACAGCGGATTACCCCTCTGAAGGAGTCCGATCAGGAAGCAACTTGATGCCCCTCAATCGGCTTTGTCTCTCCGGAAGGGCATGGGATACTATCATAATACCTCTGACCGTGTCTGCATCTACAGGCACGGTTATTTCTTGAAGCCGTCACCCCATTTTGCACTCCTCCTGTGAAGTTTCGCACTCGCGGAGTGCGCCCAGGGACGCTGTCACTGAACCCTGCAAGCCTTTTGAAAAAGGCTTGAGTGAAAACTTTTATCTTTGTTAAGCGTTCCGTTGGTCAAACGGTAACTTGACAAATGCACTACACATCAAGGTTTCATGTTTAGTGGAGATTCTTCCTCTCCCATAATACAAAATATTGGATTGTAGCGAAGCAAACACGTCCTGTGTACGCAGGGGGCTTTCCGATCGCCCCCCTGCACCCCTTCGGATTAAAATCTATAGGTAAGTTCATATCTACAGAAAGGTGAAGCAAAGCGGTCTTCCGGTCAAAAAAGAAACGCTCCTCACGCTCCATAAGGAGCGTGAGGAGCGGAAGCTGCGGGCAACTTGACGAATATATAACACATCCGGTTTTGTCGTTTAGTGAAGCTCTTGCTTTCCCATCGTACAAAGTGTGGATTGTAGCGAAGCGCACACATTCTGCGCCATCATACCCCAAGGGCACTTCCTTCGGGCGCGTGCCGGAGTGAAGCAAGGTGCAAATCGACAGCGGAGGCACTCCGCCGCGAACCGTTCAGCGGGGGCACCCGCCAAGCCTTTTGGAAAAGGCTTGAGCGAAAACTTTTATCCTTGCGAAACGTCCTTCCGGATATTATACCATCATTCATACATCGGGTGCAGGGACTGCGTCCCTGCCGAGGGTTCCAAGGGACGAGAAGTCCCTTGGTGGGGTTTGGGGCAAAGCCCC
>CACYCV010000269.1 GCA_902772955.1 uncultured Ruminococcus sp. | reverse complement strand
CGTCTCAGGAAAGCGCTTCGTCTCAGGAAAGCGCTTCGTCTCAGGAAAGCGCTTCGTCTCAGGAAAACACTTCATCTCAGGAAAGCGCTCTGTCCCAGGAAAGTGCTTTGTCCCGGGAAAGCTCATCAGCCGCGCAGGTGAGCAAGGAGGAGTCTTCCGGAAGCTCACAAGTGTCTCTGCCGACTAACAGCTTTGGCAGCTGGATGTACGTTCTGCTGGGCTCCCTGGTGGCTGCTATGTGTATGATTATCCCCGGTGTCAGCGGTTCGATGATTCTCATGATTTTCGGTATCTATTCGATGGTTATTTCGGCCATTTCCAATCTGACGAAGAGCTTTTTGGATAGCTTTCTCATTCTTGTGCCGGTGGGAATCGGTGTGATTCTGGGAATTGTGTTCGGCGCTAAACTCATTGACCTGTGCATCAAAAAGCTGCCCCAGATGACATATTTTGCTATTATCGGTCTGATGCTGGGTTCCCCCCTGGTGATCTTCATGAAATTCCGGAGTGAAAGCCTTGCGGCAGCAGAAGCCAGCGGTGTCAACCACTTCACGGCCAGTCCGCTGAATCTGACGCTGTCGGCAGCGGCGATGCTGATCGGCTTTGCGATTGCCCTGTTTTTCGGCAGCGAAAAGCTGAGAAGCAAATTCCGCAGAAAAAAACAGCCGGATCCGGCTCCGAAGAATTCTGCCCGATAACAATATTATTTCCAACATGATTTTCTACCTGCTGCTGCACCAAGGATTCCTGTCGGTGCGGCGGCTTTTTTCTTGCGGGTGCGTGACCGGCGGAGTGCCTCCACTGTCGATTCGCTGCGGCGCTCCGCTTACGCTGCGCTCGTTTTCGCCGTGTCTAAACATTACTGCCGCAGCTTCCGTTCCTCACGCTCCTTATGGAGCGCTCTGGAGCGGTTCTTTTTTGACCATGTAAAGAGAGTTGGATAAGTTGGTGGCTTTGCGCCTTGCATCGGGGGATTGAAAGTTGAAACAGTTTGTGATAAAATAAATAGAGGAAAATCAATTTTTAAATTATTACCCTTTTTTCTCTTTATCTTTGATAAAAAACACAAGTTTTTTGGAAAGGGGTCCGAGGGAAACCCTTTTTTCAAAAAAGGGTTTCCCTCGGCAGGGTTTGGGACAGAGTCCCAAGATTATGGAGGTGTTTCTATGGAAAAACGAATGAGTCCTGCAAAAATCAGAAAATTGCTGGAATTTATCGGCGGCAGATTAAAGCAGTTTGTTATGGATGTAGCCCTGGAGGATACGGAAGAGGGGCCTGCCCTGACGATTACCGTTGCGTCTCCTTTCGGAGACGAAGAGGGAATCAGTTATACCATTATGGTGGAGGATACCGGAGAAGGCCTTGCCATGATGCAGATTATGATGACCGTTTTCTATGAGGTGCCGGAGGAAAGGTTTGACGATGTGGATGACCTGATTACCGAAATCAATACCCGGACAACCATGGGATACTTTTCCCTGTTTGAGGATGCCGGACTAGTGCTTTATAACCAAAGCTTTCTGATGGATGCCGGCGCCGCAACGGAACTGGCGGCGGCTCTGCTGTCCAGATGTATGATTATTATGGAAGCCAGCGTCAAAGAAAACGGGGCATGGATTGACCGCCTGCTGAAGGGTGAAGAAACCCCGGAGGAAATTCTGTCTGCCATGAAGGAAAGGAGTGAATCTGTATGAATCCTGCCGCAGTTGTCAATATTCTGTCCGTTCTGCAAGAGGCTTTGGAGGAACAGGGCTATGCCGCCTCCGTTTCGGAAAAACAAAAAACTCCGCTGCTGGATATCCAATTCGGAAGCGGTTCCGAATACGCTCCGCAGGGCGCTTCCGTGGTGATTCTCAACCCAACCAGAGATTTTCTGGAGGCTGACTGCCGGATTACCGTGTATGACGGTCTGGAACAGGAGAAGGCACGTCAGGCTTCTCTGCTGCTGCCGGATCTGAACCGCTATCTCCGCTTGGGCTATTTTGGCTGTGATGTGGAAAAGGGCTGCTTCTTTTATCGCTTTCATTTTCTTATCGACGGTCTGAACCGATCCACCCTGCAAAAGACGTTTATTGGTTCCTTTAGCCTCTGTACCTCGGCAGCTGCCAGAGGCAAGGAAATCCTGCAGCCTCTCATTAAGGGGGAAACTACGATCGAAGAGCTGCTGGAATATGAAAACACCATTTTCCAGTGAGTCTTTCCTTTCCTGAATGGAAATAGGGGCACCCGATTCAGCCGGGTGCTGCCTTTCGGCAAAAAAAAAAACCAAAAAACAGCCGATGAAGCATCAGAACTTCATCGGCTTGATTATTTATTGCGGGAGCCGCTTTTGCGCTGGCTCTCCGGAAGCATCAGATATTGTTAGAATCAGACAATACCCTGAGCCATCATGGCGTCAGCAACCTTGACGAAACCGGCAATGTTGGCACCGGCTACCAGGTTGTTGCCCAGGTTGTACTTCTTGCAGGCAGCAATGCTCTGGTTGAAGATGTTGACCATGATGGATTCCAGCTTAGCATAAACATCGTCAGCGCTGAATACGGTGTGACCGGCATTCTGGCTCATTTCAATGCAGGAGCAGGCTACGCCGCCGGCATTGGCAGCCTTGGAAGGACCAACCACAACGCCGTTCTCCATGAGATATTCAATGGCTTCATTTCGGGTGGGCATATTTGCGCCTTCGCAGAGGAACTTGCAGCCGTTGGCAACCATCTTCTGAGCATCCTCCAGATAGATTTCGTTCTGGGTAGCGCAGGGAATATACAGATCAGCCTTAACACCCCAGGGCTTTTCGCCGGCCACAAACTTGGCACCCGGGAACTTGTCTGCATAGGGAGCGCAGATGTTCTTGCCGGAGCTTCTCAGATCGAGCATATAGTCAATCTTCTCGCCGCTAACGCCGTCTTCATCCAGAATATAGCCGTCAGGACCGGAAATGGTGATAACCTTAGCGCCCAGCTCGGTGAGCTTCTTGGCAGTACCCCATGCCACGTTGCCGAAGCCGGAGATGACAACCTTCTTGCCTTCCAGAGTCTCGCCGAAGTGCTTCAGCATTTCTCTTGCATAGAAAACAATACCGTAGCCGGTAGCTTCGGCTCTGCCCAGCAGACCGCCGTAGCCTACACCCTTACCGGTGAGAGTGCCGTCATAAGCATCTCTGATTCTCTTGTACTGACCCATCATATAGCCGATTTCTCTGCCGCCTACACCCAGGTCACCTGCGGGAACGTCGGTGTTGGGTACGATGTGTCGGTAAAGCTCAGTCATAAAGGACTGGCAGAAGCGCATGATCTCCATATCGGACTTGCCGTTGGGAT
>CACYCV010000268.1 GCA_902772955.1 uncultured Ruminococcus sp. | reverse complement strand
TGGAGGATCCGATAGCGATTACTAAGCTGAATGATTTTATATTTTGTCCTGCTTCCATATATTTTCATGGACTATTCGGAGATTTCCAGCAAGTTATGTATCAGACCGAAAAACAAATTAACGGAAAAGCGGCACATACATCCATTGATACAGGAGGATATTCAACATCAAAGAATATCCTCCAGGGTATCTCTGTGTATTCGGAACGATTTGGTTTATATGGAAAAATAGATTTATATGACTGTACAACAAAAACTCTGACAGAGCGCAAAAAGAAAATAACAAAAATATATGACGGATATATCTATCAGCTTTTTGGTCAGTTTTTTGCAATGACCGAAATGGGATATCAGGTAGAATACCTATATCTTTACAGTATGGATGACAACAAAAAATATTCGATAGATCTTCCTTCACAAGAAAATCCTTATTATATTGACTTTACTGAATTGATTTACGATATTAATAATTTTATTCTCGATGATTTTACGCAAGATAACGCTGAAAAATGCAAAAACTGCATATACCGCAATTTGTGTGACAGAACATTGATAGATATTGATTGAGGGTTTTACAATGCTTGATAAAAATGATTTTTCTAAAAAGCAGATTATTATGTTATTTTGCAGCAACGGAGAAAAGCTATCTTTCAGAAATGATAATCTGATCGTTAAGGACGATGAAGATGTAATTAAACTGCAAGTGACCTGCTATCGTGTTTTTGCGGTTTTTGTAATAGGAAATACTACCATTACATCTGGTCTGATTCAAAGAGCACATAAATTCAATTTTTCAATTGCACTCTTCACTAGCACTTTTCGTTTATATGATATTATTGGTTCGGCGGACAGAGGAAATACATATCTGAGAAGGAAACAATATCAGTATAGCGCTGTAGAAATACCTCGTCATATAGTTTATAACAAAATACTTAATCAACAAGCATTGCTCAAAAGTGTCCGATATAAAAGTGATTACTTAAAAGAATCGGTTGAAAAAACTACCCAATATATGTCTGAGCTTAAAACTGCGGATTCTATCCAGTCGATCATGGGATACGAAGGTTCTGCTTCAAAATTATATTTTAAAGCATGGTTTAACAATGTTTTGTGGAATGGCCGAAAGCCAAGGGTTAAATGTGATATTACAAATTCTTTGCTTGATATAGGATATACTGTTTTATTCAATTTCATCGAAGCTTTGCTGAATATCTACGGGTTTGATTTATATGTCGGAGTATTACACAGAGAATTCTATATGAGAAAATCATTAGTATGTGATCTTGTTGAGCCGTTCCGCCCTATAATAGATAAGCAGACCAAGATTTCTATAAATCTGCGGCAGTTTTCTGAAGATCAGTTTATGATTCAGAATCATCAACATATTCTGAAATGGGAGTATTCTCCCAAGGTGATCAGTATTTTTCTGAAAGCCATTATGGAATATAAAACAGATATATTTCTATATATTCAGAAATACTATCGGTGTTTTATGAAAAACGAAATAATAGAGAAATATCCGGTATTTGAAATATAGGTGGTAGTATGATACTTGTAAGCTATGATATTTCAAACAATAAAAAACGTAACAGATTTGCCAAGTTTTTGCTTAAATATGGTCACAGGATTCAATATTCTGTTTTTGAGATAGAAAATAGTCAAAAAATCCTGAACAATATTATTGCAGAAATCAACAACAGATTTGCAAAATCCTTTGATCAGACAGATAGTGTTTATATTTTTAAGCTCAATCCACAATGCGAGACTTATAAATTCGGTTATGCTAAAAATGAAGATGAAGATATAATTATTGTAACGTAAGTATTGCAAACCTTCGTCTTTATTTGTATAATGATATATAAAAGGTTGGTATAGACATGATTGCTTTGTTAATAATATATAATTATTCTATTGCTTTATTGCAATTCTTGGTTGATTAAACAATACACGAGTTTATATCAACCTTTAAATTTCTACTGTTGTAGATAAGACAGCGCTTAAATAAATCCTCTTGGTTTATATCAACCTTTAAATTTCTACTGTTGTAGATGTAATCGTCTGCCTTGTGGTTCAATGGTTTATATCAACCTTTAAATTTCTACTGTTGTAGATCATATATAAGCCGTTGGGTGCCGCTAGGTTTATATCAACCTTTAAATTTCTACTGTTGTAGATTCCTATTAGCCGAACAGGGCGAAGATAGGTTTATATCAACCTTTAAATTTCTACTGTTGTAGATGTTCAATGGTCTTGCCTGCTTCGTCCGTTTATATCAACCTTTAAATTTCTACTGTTGTAGATGTATGATGCCGAAAACTCAAGGCGATGTTTATATCAACCTTTAAATTTCTACTGTTGTAGATAACTACGATTCTCCCGATCAGTGCAAGGTTTATATCAACCTTTAAATTTCTACTGTTGTAGATAAGCAGGGTGAGAAACATATCATTGATGGTTTATATCAACCTTTAAATTTCTACTGTTGTAGATCATCTACCGTACCCGAAGGAACCTTGGTTTATATCAACCTTTAAATTTCTACTGTTGTAGATAGGGGATAAATACAGTCCTTAGAGGTAGTTTATATCAACCTTTAAATTTCTACTGTTGTAGATGATGGTAGTCAGCCGGAAAGATCAGAGAGTTTATATCAACCTTTAAATTTCTACTAAACATAACAAAAGACGAGTGACCCATAAAGCCACCCGTCTTTCCTTATTTGTAACCACTACCAGCCCGCTGCACTTTGTACGCTTCGCCTCACCGAAGCGCTGATAGTGAACCACTTCTCTGGCGCGAAGGAAACGAATGGCATCCTTTACATCAGGATCGTCACAGAAACGCAAAATATTATCATAGGTGGTGCGCGCCTTTTGTTCCGCAGCCATATCCTCATGCAGATCGGTAATCAGATCCCCCTTCACCTGCAGGGCAGAAGCCGTAAAGGGCATCCCGCTGGCCGCAGTAGGAAAGACGCCCGTTGTATGATCCACAAAATATGGCTCAAACCCCTGTGCCTTGATTTCATCCATAGTCAGGTTTTTGGTCAGCTGATAAACGATGGTGCCTACCATTTCCAGGTGTCCTAATTCTTCGGTGCCGATATCTGTTAACACTGCCTTTATCTCAGGATATGGCACCGTATAGCGCTGGCTGAGATACCGCAGCGATGCTCCGAGTTCTCCGTCTGGACCACCATACTGGGAAATAATGATTTTTGCCAGCTTGGCGTTGGTCTGCCTGATGTTGACAGGGTATTGCAGCTTTTTTTCATATACCCACATAGACTATCCCTCCTGTGTGTCCCAGGGCCAGGGATCGGAGATCCATGCCCATCGGTTGCCGGTTTCGTTCATAGAGCTGAGGGGGCCGAATTTTTCTTCATACTCCGAGCGCAGACGGCTGCCGGCGGCCTCATAGCGTTCCAGGGCTTTGGCAGCAGACGTATCATCGGGATGGGTGTCCAGATAAATATGAAGCTCTGCGGCGGCAAAATCAAAGGAAGCCAGACGCTTCAGAAGGCGTTCCCGTTCAGTCATTGTCCATCCCTCCTTTGGCAGAATGAGGGGCAAAAGGCTTGTTTAGCTCCGGAAACATGGTGCCTGCGGCAATGCCCTGTTCGGGAGAATAAAGGGTTCCGGCATTCTGATAGGGCACATAAGCCATGGCGACAGGGGTTTTTTCCGGAAACGGCGGAATCCGGAAATCCGTATTCATCAGTTTTTTCATCACATCCATCTTGTCATGCTCCTTTCTATATCATACTATTCCCCATACGGAGGATTGGTGCCATTTCCCTGAGGATGGTTTTGAGGATAAAAAAACGATAGGAAAACAAAAAGGTTTTTGAGAAATCCTTGCTATGTTTCAAATAATAGTGTATAATAGCAGTAACAGTGGAAAAAGGAGGCTGAGCTATGGAATATAAAGGAAAGCCTTGTCCGGTATGTATGCGTACCTTCCGGGATGAGGACGATGTCGTTGTTTGCCCGAAGTGCGGCGCGCCCTACCACAGAGAATGCTATCAGGAAAAAGGAAAATGTATTTTTATCGATCTTCATAACAGCGGAAAAAGCTGGAAGGAACAGCAGGAAGCACAGCAGGCGCAGAAGGATGAGGAATCTGCAGACGGAAACAAAAAATGTCCCCGCTGCGGGGCTGTCAATCCCGAGTATGCCATTGTGTGCGGCAAGTGTGGCACCTTTCTTTCGGATGAAATAAGACAAGATATGGACGGCGGCACCAATCGGGTTCCCCCAGTCGGAAACGGTGTCCCGATTTTTCTCGATCCCATGGGCGGCATTTCACCGGAGGAGGAGTTTGACGGCGTGACGGCGGCGGAGCTTTCCAGGTTTGTGGGCACCAATTCCGTTTATTATCTGCCCACCTTCTCCAGAATCAAAAATCAGAACAGAGGACGCTTTCACCTGAGTGCCTTTCTGCTGATGGGAGGCTGGTATCTGTACCGGAAGCAGTATCTGAAGGGTGCCATCATCAGTGCCGTTTGTCTGCTGCTGGAAATCGCCGTGCTGCTGCTCACGATTTTTTATTCCAAACCCCTGCTCAATGAGGCCAGTGCCGCTTTTGAAAATGTGAAGTATGTTTCGGAAATGGAATATTTTCGTTGGGCGTTTACCAACAAAGCCTGGTGGGAAGCCATTCTGATGTTTTTGCCCATAGTTCTTGAGCTGTCCATGATTTCCATCCGCGTCATCTGCGGATTCCGGGCCAACAGAAGCTATTATGCCTTCTCGGTGGCCAGAATCAAAAAAATCAAAAGCACCGCAACAGAAATCCGGTCCGAACCCGCCGCAGAAGAAGAGAAAGCCGGAGCCGGCACAAAAGAAAAAGAGACAGATAAGCGGATCATTGCCGCCGGTGGGGTCAATGTGGGCATTGCCTGGATGTATCTTGCCTGCCTGCTGATCCTGTCATTTGCGTCCCGGTTCATTTAATCTCCCCGATATTTCTTGCAATCACCATCAAATTTATAATATATGGAGGGAATTCAACATGAAAGTGAGAAAAGCCGTTATCCCTGCCGCAGGACTCGGAACCAGAGTGCTGCCGGCAACCAAGTCCATGCCAAAGGAAATGCTGACCATCGTGGATAAACCAGCCATTCAGTATATCGTGGAGGAGGCCGTCAATTCCGGCATCACGGATATACTGATCATCACCAACCGCGGCAAGGGCATTATTGAGGATCACTTTGACCGCAGTCCGGAGCTGGAGGACCGCCTGACGGCAGCCGGCAAAGCGGATGTCTGTGAACAGGTGGCATCCATTTCCAAGCTGGCCAATATTTTCTTTATTCGTCAGAAGGAAACCAAGGGACTGGGACATGCTGTCAACTGTGCCAGAAACTTTGTGGGCAACGAGCCATTTGCGGTACTCTACGGGGATGATGTCATTATCGGTGACGACCCTGCCTGTGGTCAGCTGATCCGTGCCTATGAAGAATACGGCAAGGCTGTTGTGGGCATCAAGGCTGTTCCGGAGGAGGCAATCTCCAAATACAGTTCTCTGAAGGTCAGTCCTCTGAAGGATAACGTGTTTGAATGCACCGATATGGTAGAGAAGCCCCAGACCAAGGAAGAGGTTCTCTCCCTGTATTCCATTCTGGGCAGGTGTGTGCTGACGCCGGATATCTTTGATATTCTGGATCAGACTCCTCCCGGATCCGGCGGAGAAATCCAGCTTACCGATGCCATGCGTACCCTGGCCCGCTCGGTGGGGATGACCGGTGTAGACTTTACCGGCAAGCGCTATGATATGGGCGACAAGCTGGGCATCCTCAAGGCTACCGTTGAAATCGCTCTGAAAAATCCCCTGCTGGGTGAGAGATTCAAGGAGTATCTGAAGGAGGTTGTGGCAGCCTTCTGACAGGGAGCCGGACTTTCCTGCACGGATCGAAAAAAAAAAAAACCGTCACATCTTGCATTAAACCGCAAATCATTGTATAATTGATACAGATTTTTCGTCCTGCTGCGGCAGGGCTTTATCTACTATTCTAAGGAGGAACCGAATATGGCTGTAACGTTAAACGACAAGCACCTGAAGGAATTTGTAAGCTGCGAGGAATACACCTCAATTGCCCCCCAGATCAAGACTGCTCACGAGCTGCTGCACAACAAAACCGGCCTTGGCAATGATTTTGTCGGCTGGGTAGATCTTCCCGTCGACTATGACAAGGAGGAATTCGCAAGAATTAAAAAGGCTGCCGCAAAGATCAAGGCTGACACGGATGTATTCGTCGTGATCGGCATCGGCGGATCCTATCTGGGTGCCAGAGCCGCCATTGAATTTCTGAAATCCCCCAATTACAACGCCCTTCCCAAGGACACCCCCGACATTTATTTTACCGGTAATTCCATCAGCTCCACCGCGCTGGCCGAGCTGCTGCAGATCTGTGAGGGAAAGAACGTTTCCATCAATATGATTTCCAAATCCGGCACCACCACCGAGCCGGCCATTGCCTTCCGGGTATTCCGTGAGCTTCTGGAGAAGAAATACGGCAAGGAAGGCGCCAGAGAGCGCATTTACTGCACCACAGACAAAGCCAGAGGTACACTCAAGCAGCTGGCTGACAGAGAGGGCTATGAAACCTTCGTGGTACCGGACGATGTCGGCGGCCGTTATTCCGTGCTGACCGCAGTCGGTCTTCTGCCCATTGCCGTATCCGGCGCCGACATTGACGCCCTGATGCAGGGAGCTGCCGATGCCCGTGAAGCCCTGATGGAAACCGACATGGAGAAAAACGCCTGCTACAAATATGCCGCCATCCGCAACATTCTGTACCGCAAAGGCAAGCTGGTAGAGCTGCTGGTCAGCTATGAGCCGGCCTTTACCATGATGAACGAATGGTGGAAGCAGCTCTTCGGCGAAAGCGAAGGCAAAAACAACAAGGGTCTCTTCCCTGCCTCCGTGGTATTTTCCACCGATCTGCATTCCATGGGACAGTTTATCCAGGAGGGCACCCGGATCCTGTTTGAAACGGTTGTCCAGATTGACAAGCCCAAGTACGAGCTGACCATCGGCACTGATTCGGAAAATGTAGACGGTCTGAATTTCCTGTCCGGCAAAACCGTGGATTACGTCAACAAAAAGGCCTTTGAGGGTACGGTACTGGCTCATACGGACGGCAAGGTTCCCAATATAGTGCTGAATATTCCGGAGGTCAGCGAAGCCGAATTGGGCTATCTGATTTATTTCTTTGAAAAAGCCTGTGCTGTCAGTGGCTATACCATGTGTCTGAATCCCTTCAACCAGCCCGGCGTGGAGAGCTACAAGAAAAATATGTTTGCTCTTCTGGGTAAGCCCGGATATGAGGATCAGAAGGAAGCCCTGGAAGCAAGATTAAAATAAATCCGACAAAAACACAAAGCGCATTGACATTACTTTCGGTTTATTGTACAATGATAACATAAACAACCGGATAACCTGTTGGGTTCCGGCTGCAGCAGTCTCCCTGACCGATTGTTGATGATAATTAAGGAGGAAAAATAATGGTTACACTGATTATTGGCAAAAAAGGCACCGGAAAAACAAAGAAGCTCATCAGCCTGGCAAATGATGCGGTAGAGGCATCCGACGGAAATGTAGTAGTCATCGAAAAGGGCTCCAAGCTCACCTATGATGTCACTCACAAAGCAAGACTTATCGATACCGAGCAGTATTCCATCACCGGCTATGACGCATTTTTCGGTTTTCTAAGCGGTCTTTGCGCCGGCAACTATGATGTAACAGACGTTCTGGTGGATTCCACCCTGAAAATCGGCGGACAGGATTTTGCTGCCTTCTCCGCTTTCATTGAAAAAATCAATGTACTGGCAGCCAAGACTGAGACGAAGTTCACTTTCTTAGTTTCTGCCGACGAAAAAGAGCTGCCCGAGAGTCTGGATGCGATTTCCGTCAAGATCTGACTTTTCTCTTACTGAGAGGACTCCCGACAGCAACAACTGCAAGACAAGGCTGTACCGAAGGGTACAGCCCTTTTTTGCCAATTGACAGTTCCAGGGAGGCTGCAGGCCTGTTTCAAAAGGGTTACAGCGAAAGCTTTTAAGCTTGGCAAAGCAAACACGTTCGGTGTACGCAGGGGTCTTTCCGAGCGGGGGCCCCCTGCGGGCAATGTGACAAATACGTTTCACATCCGGTTTTTTGTTTAGTGGAGTGTATTGCTATATAAACACCTCCGTCACGGCTTACGCCGTGCCACCTCCCCTTGTCAGGAGAGGCCTGC
>CACYCV010000267.1 GCA_902772955.1 uncultured Ruminococcus sp. | reverse complement strand
TTGGAACGAGCCTGCATACGCTTTGCAACACCCTGTGCATCCAGTGTACCACGGATAATGTGATAACGAACACCAGGAAGGTCCTTAACACGGCCGCCTCTGATCAGAACAACGCTGTGCTCCTGCAGGTTATGACCAACGCCGGGAATATAGGATGTTACCTCGATACCGTTGGAAAGTCTTACTCTGGCGATCTTTCTGATAGCGGAGTTAGGCTTTTTAGGGGTAGCTGTCTTGACAGCGGTACACACGCCTCTCTTCTGCGGGGAGTTCTGGTCAATTGCTCTGCGCTTCTTGGAGTTCCAGCCCTTCAGAAGTGCGGGAGCCTTTGCTTTCTTCTCAGATACTTCTCTGCCCTTGCGAACCAATTGGTTAAATGTAGGCAATTCATTGCACCTCCTTGCTCAAAAATTTTTGATCCCGGCGAAAAAAAGATGCTTCCGCCCCGATCAGGATTATGGGAATTCTCGCCGATATCCATCCAACAAAACCGTTATTTCTATGGAAGTTTCACAGCATCTTCCCTTCTGTCAGGCTCTTCGCCTGCAATTTTACATTTTATCACAAACCCTCTCCGTTTGTCAACCCCTTTTCCACCCTGTCCACGGAAATCAACTTTCCTCTCCGGAATATCGGGACTCTGTCCCAAGCCCTGCCGGGGGAAACCCTTTTTTAAAAAAATGGTTATTCCCCGGACCCCTTTCCAAAAAAACTTGTGTTTTGGGGGTCAAAACGGAACGGTTCTTTTTTGACCGGAAGAAGGCTTTGCCACCGCAAAAGTTTTCGCTCAAGCCTTTTTCAAAAGGCTTGCAGGGTCCAGGGACAGAGTCACTGGGCGCACTCCGCAGAGTGCGAAATACCAAAGGGGCTTGGGGGCGAAGCCACCAACTGATTATGCTCCCTTTCCGGCGGTGTAAGTTGCCGGAAAATGTACTTCCTGAACGATAAACGGGATTTGAACAAAATTCATCCATTTACCTGCCTGATAAACATCACTTCCCGGGTCAATCAACCGCAAAGGGCTCCACCTTATGCCACAAAGCCTCCTCCACAATTGCTTCTGCCAGAATTCCCTCTGCCCGGTATTCCTCTGACTGCAAAGCACCGGCCTGACGCAGTACGGAAAGCAAGCCTGCCTGATCGAAGGGAACCATCAGCCGGAAACGCCTGAGCCTGACGGGAAGATGATCCTCAATCACCTGCAGCAGTTCGTCAAGACCCCTTCCCTGTTTGGCGCAGATTTTCACGCTGCCGCTCTCCCGGGGAAGGTCCTCCGGATTTTCTATCAGATCACATTTGTTGAACACAGAAACGATAGGCCTGTCCACACATCCCAGCTCCCGCAGCAGGGAATTGGTAATTTCCAGATGCAGCCGATATTCGTCGCTGGAGGCGTCACACACGTTCAGAAGAATATCCGCATCCGCAGCTTCCTCCAGGGTAGACTTGAATGCCTCCACCAGATGGTGGGGCAGCCGGCGGATCAGTCCTACCGTATCAATGAGCATGACGGACACTCCGCTGGGCAGCTTCAATGCCCGTGAGGTAGGATCCAGGGTCGCAAAAAGCTTATCCTCCGACAGTACTCCCGCCTTGGTCAGGGCATTCATCAAAGTCGATTTTCCCGCATTGGTGTAGCCCACAATGGCGCAGGTAATCACGCCCTCCTTTTTTCTGCGCCGGCGGTGACGTTCCCTGCGCTGAGACAGCTCTGACAGAGATTCCTTCAGGGTTTCGATTCTGCGGCGGATATGCCGTTTGTCGGTTTCCAGCTTCGTTTCACCGGGGCCTCTCGTACCGACGCCGCCTCCCAGACGAGACATTTCCTTACCCTTGCCGGACAGCCTGGGCAGCAGATATTTCAGCTGAGCCAGCTCCACCTGCAGCTTGCCTTCATTGGATCTTGCCCGCAGGGCAAAGATATCCAGAATCAGCATGGTGCGGTCAATAGTGCGGACATCAGACGCTTCCTCAATATTCCGGATCTGAGTAGGCGTCAGTTCCGTATCAAACACCAGGAAATCAATTTCCTGCTGGCGGCAGATTTCGGTAATTTCCTCCAGTCGTCCCGAACCCACACATGTAGCTCCGTCCGGCTTTTCCCGTTTCTGCATCAGACAGGCCACCGGTTCTGCACCGGCGCTTTTCACCAGCTCGGTCAGCTCCTGCATGGATGCCTCGGCATCATATTCTCCCGTATCGATTCCCACCAGCAAAGCCCGCTGGATTCGTTGGGTGTTTTCGTGCAATTCCATCTGACATTTCTCCTTCGTGTCAACTTCTCCCCTATCATACCATAAACAGCGTCAGGAAAAAAGAGCTTTCTGGCAAGGATTATTAAAAACTCCACAAAACTTCTGCCCTGAGACAGTATTCCGGATAAAACAAAACTGACACCGATGAAATACCGATGTCAGAAGGCGGCTTAATTCTTTAGAAGCATTGCTTTCCTATGATACAAAGTGTTGAATGTCAGCGAAACGAACACATCAGGGGTACGCAGGGAGCTTTCCGGCGGGGGGTGCCCCCGCGGGCGATGTGACGAATACGTATCACATCCAGTTTTTTGTTTAGTGGAGTGTATTGCTATATAAACACCTCCGTCACGGCTTACGCCGTGCCACCTCCCCTTGTCAGGAGAGGCCTGC
>CACYCV010000266.1 GCA_902772955.1 uncultured Ruminococcus sp. | reverse complement strand
GTCGAAAATGACAAAGCAGAATGTCCTTCGGACAGGAATATTCAGCGCGAACCTGGTCAGCACGGATATGCTTCCTTTAATGGATTACTTTGGTTCGCATCATGCCAGGGACGGGAGGAAGGACGGCATTCCCTATTCCTTCAGCCGCGGTGAAGTTCTGGATGTGCCGGTCCTGGACGAAAGCAGATGGGTATATGAATGCGAAGTGGAAAAGACTCTGGAGACCGGTGATTCCACAACTTTTTTCTGCCGTATCCGGAACATCCAGATGGATGAACGGCTGGTGTGCCGGGATACATTTGACGTCGACCTGACCGTGCTGGATCCGGTCATTTATTCCGGAAAGTATCACAGTATCGGAAAACTGCTGGGAAACATCGGCGACTTCCTGGGCAAATGATGATTCTGTCTAAACATATTTTTCAAATATCTGATAAATGCTTGGAGCGCACGAAAAAGATCGCGGAACTGACGGACAAAAACCTGCTGCACATGTGATGTGATCCATGGGCTTGGGTACATTTATGAAAACCACTGTGTGGCCTTTCAATACAGGATGGGCACAGGCCGGGATAGGCGTCAACAAAAAGGAGATAATCAGATGAACATAGACTTTGTCCCCGCAAAGGCAAGTGATGCGGCTGCCATCAGTGCGCTCCGCCGGAGAATCTGGGATACGACGTATCGAGGCATTTATCCGGACACGGTCATTGATGAATTCGACTATGGCTGGCATCAGCAGCGCGATCTGAAAAAGATCTCAGATCCATCCTTCACGGTATATCTGATCAAATACAGTAACGAGGATATCGGATATTTTATTTTTCAGCATGCCGCCTCCGGGGTATGGCTGCATTCCCTGTATGTGCTGCAGGAATATCAGCACAAAGGGATTGGAAAACAGGCCTTTTCCATCTTAAAGGAATACTGCACAGCAAGAGGAATCGACCGTTTTGTCTGCAATTGCAGCCCTCACAATGAAAATGCCGTGCGGTTCTATCGGTGCATGGGAGGTGTGGTAACTAAAACCGATACCGGGCACGAGAACAGGCAGGAAGACGGCATATTATTTCAATTCAATGTGCAAGCGTGATGAAATAAGTAATGGAGTACAATTTCGGAAGTTAAACTTTCAAAGGCAACTGTTTGGTAGGAAAACAGAAGCCAGTGCCTGAGAACAGGCCAAAGCCCGCAGAGCTTATTTTTTTCGAGCTCTGCGGGCTTTTTTCGTTTTTGGGAATATGATATCATTAGGGACGATGACCGGAAGGGATCATCGCGTTAGCTAAATGGCCATCGACAAATCAGAATTTTGGGAGCAAAACGCGTAATGAATCCATACATAAAGAACTTGAATAAAATAGAATTTGTCGTGACAATGGCGTGCACAGGAAGGTGCAAGCACTGCTCGGAAGGTAATCATGACGGCTTCACGGAACATATCGATAGAACGGTCGCCGTGGAAGCCGTACAAAAGATCTGTTCTTATTACGATATTTCGACTGTGATGACGTTTGGCGGAGAACCGCTGCTTTATCCCGAGACAGTTTGCGAGATCCATAAAACCGCAGCAAGTTTGGGAGTCGCTAAAAGGCAGGTAATCACAAACGGGTTTTTCTCAAAGGATAGAGGCAAGATCAAAACTGTCTCATTGAGTTTGTCCGACAGTGGAGTCAATGCTCTGTTGTTGTCCGTGGACGCGTTTCATCAGGAAACCATTCCTCTCGATACAGTTATGTTTTTTGCCGAATGCGCTGTTGATTCCGGGATTCCGATCAAGCTCCAGCCCGCGTGGCTCGTAAGCCCCGAGGATCAAAATCCATACAATGAAAAAACGAAAGAGATCATCCGGGCATTCGAGCCTCTGCATATCCCGCTGAATCATGGAAATGTGATCTTTCCATCGGGAAATGCGCTCAAATATCTCAGGGAATACTTTGATGATAATATTGCGCCGTTTTCTCCTTATGAGGAAGATCCGGAGGATATCAGAACAATATCCTTCGGCGCAAACGGTGACGTCCTGAACGGAAACGTTTATCAAGCGGATATTCTTGAAATCATCAGAACATACCGTCCATAAACCATTGTCAGGAACCCTGCAAATTCCAGTTTGTCGGTGAACCCGCTAATAGGAAATATCGGAATATGAGGGAGGCACTATGTTAAAAGATTACGAAACAGATAAACCTGTCCTTGAAACTGATAGGCTGATTATCAGAACTCTTAACGAAGCAGATGTACCAGATTTGAAAGAGTGGCTGGGAAGAGATGAAATCTATACATATTGGGGGAGAAAAGCAAGCAAGGGTGAGAAAAATCCTGAACTTATGTTTATTGACCCTCGTCCGTGGGTAAAAAGAAAACCTTCCCCTGATTTTGATTGGGGAATTGTATTGAAAGAATCCAATAAAGTAATCGGTATGATTGCAGTATTTGATATTCAAAATGCAAGAATGGGTGATATAGGGTATCGTATTCATCCTGAATACTGGAATATGGGAATTACTACAGAAGCATTAAAGGAAGTGGTACGGTTTATATTTGAAAATACAGAAATAGAGAGGCTGAATGCGCGAGCTGATGTTAGGAATATTGCTTCAAATATGGTCCTTGAGCGGTGTGGTTTCATAAAAGAGGGGACAATCCGACAAGGCAAAATGGTTTCGGTCTATTGTGACTATAATATTTACGGTATG
>CACYCV010000265.1 GCA_902772955.1 uncultured Ruminococcus sp. | reverse complement strand
GAACGCGTGACCGCGCAGGACGATTCGCGATGAGCTCCGCTTACGCTGAGCTTGGTTTTGCCGTGTCTTTGTTTACTGCCGCGGTTTACGCCCCACACGACGCTAACTCGCCGCTTAGGGGTGGTTGCATTTTGACCATTTCATTTAGATTTTTCAACCGAAGGGGTGCAGTGAGCGATCGGAAAGCCCCTGCATACACCGGACATATTCGCTTCGCTGCATCCGACATTTTGTACGATGGAGAAGAAAAACACCCCATTAAGTAACAAACCTTGATTTTAAGTGCATTTATCACAACAACCGTTCAGGTTTCTTAACACTTCCTTTGATGCGTCTATCGGTGTCTTTCCGGTCGCCCCCGAACCCCTTCGGATACCGTACTATTTTGGCAATTTTTAATTGGTTCCAAATTTCAAACTCCTAATCATGACACAACTCCTCATTCCAAACTTCTCACTTTTCACGTTTCATCCTTCTTGCCCTACCAAACAAACAGAAGTCATATTTCCCGTTTTTATTCTGTCACTGATGAGAAGGATGGTGCATACGATGAAGAAGGAGGGAAGAGCCATGGAAACCATCAGATATACCGTTCAAAAGGGAGATACCCTGTTTCAGATTGCCAAGAGGTTTGATACCACTGTCAACATGATTGCCCGTTACAATGGTATTGTGGATCCGGACAGAATTCAGGAGGGGCAGCTTTTACGGATTCCTGTATCGGAAATACCGGAGATGTGTCGTAAAAAGGAAGTGCCGACAGTGGATCATTTAGTAAAAAAAGGTGACACACTGGCATCCATTGCCCTGATGCACGGAGTAGGTGTGGAAAGAATTGCCGCTTTTAACGGATTGGAGGATCCCGACCGCATTCAGGAGGGACAGGTACTGCAGATTCCGGTACTGCCGGAAACGGAAAGAGTAAAAGAAAGGGTTGTGCGGAAGGGAGAAACCCTCGGTGAGATTGCAAAGCAGATCATGACTACACCGGAACAGCTGGCGGAGCTGAACGGAATTGCGGATCCTGACCGGATTGCAGCAGGACAGGGTCTGCGGCTGCCGGAAACCGATGTCAGGGAAAACGAAGTGGTTGTGCAGCAGGGTGATACCTTGTGGAAGATTGCCCATTCCAACGGCGTCAGTGTGGCGGATCTGATCAATTTGAACCGCCTGAGATGTCCGGATCGTCTGAAGGCCGGTCAGGTGTTGATTATCCGAAAAAAATAGCTTCATAGAATTGTCCGGGAAGTGTTCTCCGAAGTATTTACTGAGGGAGGCGTTTTCCGGATATTTATCTTGCTGTTGTTTTGCATTTTCTTTGCCTCCGCATTTTTTTATTTCAAATTGCGGGTGCAGGGGCTCAGCTCCCGCTGGGGTCCAGTGCGAGCAGCCCTGGTGGGAGTTTGAGGGCAGCCCTCAAGATTGGCTGCGGGTGCAGGAGACAGCTTCTGCAGGGGTCTAGGGCGAGCAGCCCTGGTGGGAGTTTGAGGGCAGCCCTCAAGATTGGCTGCGGGTGCAGGAGACAGCTTCTGCCGGGGGCCGGGATGAGCAGCCCTGGTGGGAGTTTGAGGGCAAAGCCCTCAAGATAAACAGGAGTAAACCGTAGAAAAGAAAACAACAGCCCAGCTTGAGCAGGAGATCCACCGGAGGAGTACACAGGGAGGGAAGTTTTTGTGCCAAAAAACAGGGAAGACCCATGCCGAATAAGGGAAGTAGCAGTGATGATCGGAGGGGGATGCGGAATTCCGTGAGATGAATCAGGCGTCCAAGGCTCAGGAGGGTGTTCAGCAGTTCACTGACAATGATGACCGTCAGCATACCGTTGAGTCCCCAGAGCGGTACCAGAAGCATCGTCATCAGTACCCGCAGAATGGAGTCAATGGTGTTGAAAACAAAATAACTGGTTTGCTCGTTCAGTCCCTTCAGGATGCCGTCAACAACGGAATCCAGGTACATAAAGGGGATGACCGGCGACAGGAGAGACAGGGCTTTTCCCGCTTCTGGACGGTGATACAGCAGGGAACAGATGGATTCCCCGAAAAAGAAAAAAATAACCGTCACAGGAATGGAATAGCGAAGAGTGGAAGAAACCATTTTTTCTGTCAGACAGCGAATTTCTTTCCTTCTTCGGTTCATGACGGCTTCACTGATTTCCGGAACAATCAGCACTGCAAAGGGAAGAATCAATACCGACGGGAACACCATCAGAGGCAGCGTCATTCCGCTGAGAATGCCGTATTGACCAAGGGCTTCCGTTTCCGTCATGCCGCTGCGCTGCAGACCGGATGGGATCAGCGCATTTTCGGCTGCGGACAGACCACTGCGCAGGCAGGCATTGGCGGTGACCGGCAGCAGGATCGGCAGCATTTGTTGACGGAACCCTCGGATCTTCTCCCTGTGACAGCCTACGTGATGAATGTCCCGCCGAAACCACCACAGGGAATAAAAAAAGGACAGAATTTCGGCTGCCGTAGTGCCTGTCACAGCCAGACTGCAGGCTTCTGAGATGTTTCCGGGCGGATGAATTTTTAGCAGCAGGATAAAAACGCCTATTTCCGAAAGCTGTTCTAAAAGCTGTTCTGACGAGGTGGGAACGGTTTTTCTCCGGGCGCAGAAATATCCTCTGATACAGGCGGATACCGCCAGAAAGGGCAGACTGGGTGCCAGCAACCGAAGTGCAGGAGAAGTCCGGACATCCTGCAGCAGCACAGAGGCGGTCAGGTCAGCCGTTGTCAGCATCAGTACACACAGCACTTCGCCGGACAAAAAGGCGAAGCACATACATTTTTCAACGCAGGTGCGTCCGGCTCCCGGGTTTCCTGCAGCGGCGTAATCGGTAAACAGCCGGGTCGCACACAGGGTGATTCCGGACGAGGAAACAGTGGCATACACCAGATAAACACTCAGCACAAGCTGAATCAGACCGATTCCCTCCGCACCGACAGCACCGGACAAATACACCCGGAATATCAGAGACAGGCTGCGGATCAGCAGAGCGGAAACAACCATAATTATTCCGTTGCGGAGAAATAGCTTTGTACGGATGAAATTTCCTCCTTTCAGG
>CACYCV010000264.1 GCA_902772955.1 uncultured Ruminococcus sp. | reverse complement strand
GGAATACAAATAATGGATTCCCAGCCATTCCGTGCAGATATAAAGCAGCGCGTAGTCCACTACAAAGGACGCGCCGCCCACGATGGCAAAGCGCATTATCTCAAAAAGCTGATCCCGTTTCATGACCGTTGTTATCTTTTATCCTCCATTAAGCTTTTCTGACGATGGAGTGTCTTCAACTGCCGGCGTTCCATATTATATTTATCGGAAGCTAAATTCAGATGATCCGCACTGTTAGGCACATTTTGTATCCCCATAATCGTCACAAGGGCATTATACAACAGATCGTTTGTCCAGTATTTTTCCCTGTTATCAGATAACGACTGAAAAATATGACCGGAAGCCCTGACAAAGGAGTCCGAGAAAAACATTACCAGCGGAATCCTGACCATCTGCCAGGTAAATTTAGTCGCTTCATGGCCTTTGTCTTCCTCCGGCTCTTCGCCATGATCGGAAAGATACACCATCGCTTTAAAATTCTTTTGTCGGCTGACTGCTTCATATATTTTCTTTAATACATAATCATTATAGTATACGCTGTTATCATACTGCGCAACCATCTGACGTGGCGTTTCGCCTTCAATTTTTTCAAACTTCTCCGGGTACCTGTCAGCGTAAGAAGCATGACACCCCATCAGATGACAGACCAGAAAGATATTCCCGTCCTTTTCAAAGTTTATTTCATCAATCCTTTTGGCTATTTCTTCATCGTAATATTGGGTCAGGATGCTTGTCCCGGCATTACTGTTCAGCCAGATTTCATGATCAGCCGTACTCGCCATTTCCACAGTGGGCGTATCCCAGGCGCTGTATTTTATCTGATTGCTGATCCAAAACGTTTTGTATCCCGCTGCTTTCGCAACCTCCATGACAGAAAAAGCCCCGGATAGCGGTATCTCATTATACTGGTTCTTATCAGAAAGCGCATAGGTCAGCACAGGAACGGTATGGGTGTGATTGGAATACGCATTCCGGAACAGAAGGGTTCTCTTATCCTGTATGGCGGCAGAAAGCCAGGGAGTATTCTCTTTTGGATAGCCGTAAGCCTGCATATGATCCCTTGTTTCCGATTCGCCGATCACCAGCACGCACAAACCGCCCTGCCCGGGTTTGACAGTAAGACCGGTAAGCTGTTCTAACGCTTTCATCCGCTTTTCTTTCGCTTTCCCGTATTCCTTGTATTGCTGCAGAACGCCGGTGGTTTGGGTATAAACCGCAACAGACTGCACTTTATCCGCAATACCGGAACCGACTTTATACCCGAAAAACAGGGCGATAACCGACAGCAGGCATACTACTTTATTTACATGCCCCTGTTCCGAATGAAACCGGATCCGGTTTATATAATATACGGCGCCTCCAATAATTAGTAACGTAAGGAAAATCCCGCCGCCCCACAACAGTACGCCTCTGTCTTTAATATACGAAAGGGCTTCCGCCACATTCGTCTGAAATAAGGTTAAGACAATCGTCGCCGTTAACAGTTGTCCGCTTAATACGTAATAGCCGATATAGGCAATGGGCGGAAGCAACGCCGCAATGAGGAGAAGGTTGAACAAAAGGCCAAAAAATCTTTTTACAAAAGAGTTCTTTATCGAACAAAGGAATCGCAGAGCCAGCAGAAGAATCGCACAGATTATACTGGCAAAGCAAAACGCATCAACGATCTCCTTGCCGCTTAACGGCATGTTTACAAACAGTTTGATACCAACTGCAGCCAGATACAGCAGGGAAAACAACAAAAAGGATTTAACTGCTTTTTTGTGAAAATCCCATATTTGTAAAACAAGGCTGACGCAAAGGGCCGATTTAAGAGCATCGCCGTAATGGGAAAATAAGAATTTAGAAGAATTTGCAAAAAAACGTAGAAAGAAAGATAGTAAAACAAATGCAAGCACACTTACTACAAAACGTATTATGATCATCTTTCGGAAATGGGTTTCTGTCCGGAGCATATTTTCCTCCTACTGTCGATTTCAGTAATATCTTATTGATTATTATACCGCATTTGAAGCAAAAAAAGAAGAAACACTGTCCCGCTTATCTGCTGCAAACAACAAACGCAGCAGAAGTGCAGAGCAGTGTTTTCATGAAGAATTACTATTTACGAAACCCTTCGGCGCCAGCTCTTGCCGGCGCTTTTCTGTTACAGCATCCGAGGGGGTATCACAGACCGTCTTATGCCTGCTTTTTTACCACATCCCCCCGCAGGGATGCAATGTTGCAGCTCAGTTCCCCGATGACCTGTGTCAGGCCCGCCAGTTTGTTTTCCATGCGTACCAGCAGGAACCAGCTCAGCACCATGGGGAACCCGAAATCCTTAATAAAGCCGAATACTTCGGAAACGTCCATCTTCAGCCACACTTTCCACGACCGAAGGAACCGTTACTCAGCCACCACGTCGGTGGTGATGGTACGCAGACGGCCTTCCACCGCTTCCACGATATCGCCGCCGGAGGTGTTGAACACGTTGTTTTCTACCACCACCTGCATGGCGGCATCAATTTCCGCCTTGGTTACGCCGGTCTTAGGTTCCTCAATGTTCAGGGACACCTTTTTGCCGGCGGCGTTGCGAAAGACTAAATCCAGATCAATATCAGATGCCATAGTATTATCCTCCTTGACATTTACTCATAAATTGCTATAATTACACTTATCTTCAGTTAAATTATTTTTTCCCAACGTTTTTTCTTTTTGTTGGCGGACGCTGCTCGAATGCGTCCGCCTTTTTTCTTTCTCCGGTTATTCTTCTGTCAGGATCGAACGTTCTACCACTACAAAGCCGGTAACTTCGTTATCGAACAGACCGCCCAGGGCCTTGCCTACCGCCAGCATTTCGGCCGGTTCCGCATCCGGTTTCACATTGGAATAGGTGTAGCTCTTGCTTACCGGATTCCCGTCCGCGTCCTGGCCACGGGAAATGGAAACATTCAGCGTACGTTTTACTACATTCATGGTTGCTGCCATACTGTCACGTCCTTTCTTTCATTCTTTCTTCATACTACAAATCACCCTACCTGGTTCGTATCCAGATAGTACTGCGCCTTGGCCCGCAGCAGCATACCGCCGGGGTACAGCGCGCCGTTCAGGGTACCCGGTTCCGGCAGGAACCAAAGATCCCAGCGCATGTCCGGATCCCCGTCCCCGGGGCCGTAGCCATCCACAAAGGCAACCTCGCAGTGGGTCATCACCGTATCTTCCGTTACGGGAAGGCACAGTTCTTTGCTCAAAAGCGCCACCACTTTTGCCATCGCATCAATCTGCTTCTGCGTCGGCGGTTCCTCGCCATAATCGATCAAGGCGCAGTCCGTCTGCACCATGCGGTCATTTTCGTAGGCCACATCCACCAGGCTTGCAATCTTCCCGGCCGGGGCCCAGCAGTGACCTTCGTATCCGCACAGCAGCGAGATGCCGATGGCGCCGGTATTGTGCATATACGTATGGGGCTTAAAGCTTAAAAAGCTTTTGCAGTTCAGGTATACGGTACCGTCCCAGTCGATGCACAGATGGTAAACATCTTCATTATGACCGTAGTGCCCTCCTGTCCAGTGTAGGTAAATGTTGCGTATGCCGGAGCCGGCCTCCCGGGCCATATCCCGGATCATCTCTTCCGTTACAGGATTACCGTTAAGCATGGGTATCACCTCCTTTCGCTGATTATGTATGGAAACCGGTTTCCGTATTTCGGCCTCCACTTATAATCTCCACAAGGGGTACCCAAATCTTAAGTAAAAATTTAAAATTTTTTTGCAGGCAATAAAAAAAGCACTTTGCGCAAGTACGCAAAGTGCTGATGCGGATCAACAGATTCCGACAGGGATGCCGCTGTTTCGGTCAGACTCTTTTCTTTTGAAAGGTATCCCTTTCACCGTAGTACCGGTCAATGGCTTCCTCAACCTTTTGATTGCAGTGGGCGCAAAGCCCCAGCTGTCTCAGGAAATTGATCTGGAATTTATAGCCATCGGTAAAATTGGAAGACTCTTCTCCCATCACCTCGCAAGGGATCTTTAACAACAGGCAGAGGTCATGCCAGTGTTTTACAGAAAGTCCTTTCCCCGCTTCCCAGCCGGATACCGTATTGCCCGACACCTTCAGCGCCACGGCTACATCGGCCTGAGTCAGGCCACGCTGCATCCGCAGCAGGCGGATCCGTTTCCCTCTTTTAATATCTTCCGGAGTTAATATATAAGCTACGTTAAAGTTTCACGTCCTTTGATTTCAGTTTAGTTTTTATGCCTTATATCCAAAACCATTAAACCGGCACGAAGAAAATAATAGCACTGCCTGTCCAGTTTGTCAACGTAAAATCTTATCAGGAAAAGCAAATTTCCAATTAGTTTCCATTCGGAAAAGGTACATGGAAAACAGCAGCAACGCAAATTTAAAATATTTTTTAATTTTTTCATTTCAACAGAAACTCTTATTTATAAAACAAACAAGTCAGCAGACTCCAACTTTATTAAAACTTTTTTACAAGTTTTCTGAAAGTTTTAACAAGGTTTATTACAAGTTTCCAAAACCCGCATGAATGCTGGCATCTATTGACAGAATACATTCCGTCTGCTATTTTTAAAAAGTCGCAAATTTTAGCGAAAAAGTTTCTAGTAGGAGGCACGTTACATTGATTTCCAACACGCAAG